>PMND01000053.1:44948-56150 GCA_003161955.1 Ignavibacteriota bacterium
CGGCCGAATGCCCTGAAGAAGAGCTTCCGCGGCTGCCAGACCGTGATCCCCTCCTCCCGGAGCTGCTCTGGAAAAAAAGTGGAGTCCGCGGCTGCATCGAACGCCGCGATCGCTGTGATGGCGACCGCCTGGTGGTTGCCGTGGCCGTCGATCGTATTATGGTTGGTGAAAAGGATATCGGGCTTGTATTTACGGATGACGTACACAAGCCTGCGCAACGCCTCCCGCTCTCCCCCCCACTTTTGAAATGTCTCCGACGCGGTCTTCGAATATCCGAAATCCATGAAATTCAGGAAGTGTACCTCGGCACCCAGCACGCGTCCCGCCTCTTCAGTCTCGCGCGAGCGGAGGACCCCCAGTTCCTCGTAAAGCTCCGGTCCCTTCTCGTTTTGCCCCCCCTCCCCCCGGGTGAACAGCACCGAGTATGTACGGACGCCGAATTTCAACCGGTAGTACGCCAGCGTCGCCCCGTCTTCGTCGTCCGGATGAGCCGAAACATCCATCAGCACGCCGTCCTGAGAGAGGTCGAGAAGAGCCTGGCGCAAATCGATGGACTGCTCCTGGGCCCGGAGCGCAAGCGGAACGAGAACCGCCAGTAGGAGCGGCAGCAATCTCCTGCACATAGTCATTTCACCGGAGTATGTTTGACACAACGCGTTTCAGTTCCTCATACGAGATCACCCCTTCACGGACCAGAAGCGGGACGGACCCGGAGACATCCACAATCGTGGAGGGGAGCGGACGGAGGAGAGCCCCGCCGTCGATGAAAAGATCCACGCCGGGACCCAGCGCACGTTCAACCTCCTGCACACTCCCCGGCACCGCCTCCCCCGAGATGTTGGCACTTGTGGAGGTCACCGGGCAGCCGGCAAGCTCACTGAGTCGCAGACAGAGCCGGTTCGACGGCACCCGGACGCCGATTTTCCCCGACCCCCGGGTGACAGCTTCGGGGACGTGGAGACCGGACCGGAAGAGGAGCGTCAGGGGGCCGGGCCAGAAGGATGCCATCAACGACCTCCCCGCCTCCGTGACCTCGTCTGTCAGCTCGAGGGCCGCCCGAGAGGTGTGCACGATCACGAGCACGGGCTTCGTTTCCGGCCTCCTTTTGATCGCCTGAACACGATGCACCGCCGCGGTGTTCCAGGCATTCACGCCAAGCCCGTAGAGCGTGTCCGTGGGATAGACGACGACTCCCCCCGCCTGTATCACTTCCGCCGCCAGGACCAGCGCCCTGTCAGCCGGCTCATCCATATCCACGCTCAGCCGTAGTGCCATCAGTCGTCTCCGGATTCCCTTCCGCAGCGGGGATCACACTTCCCGGCGTGCAAGCGCCAGGAGCTCATCCCCGACCCGCCCGGCGGATATCAGGTTCATACAGTCGAACGTCCCGGTCGGGCACCGATTCCCCCCGTGGATGGAACAGGGACGGCACCAGAGCCCCGCCGTCTCCACCACCCTGTCTCCGGGGCCCGGGGGCGCGAATCCGAACGAGGGGAGCGTGGGTCCGAATATCGCGACCACCGGGATGCTCATCGCGACCGCCAGATGCACGGGAGCGCTGTCGTTGCTCACCAGAGCGGCGCACCTGCCGATAAGGCATGCCGACCCAAGGAGCGAAAAGCGTGCCGAGGCGTCCGCGACCCTGGGATCCCGCGCGGACGCCCGCAGCCGCGAGCAGAGATCTCTGTCCGCCCCCCCGCCGACAAGAACCACGTGCCACCCCGCATCAAGGAGATACCGGACGAGTGAGATGAATTTCGATTCGGGCCAGCGTTTGGTGTTCCAGACCGATCCCGGCGCCACGGCGATGCACGGGGGGGGATGAGCGACCGCGTCCCGGCCGAAGCATTGCAGCATGAACGCATCGACCGCGAGCCCGTCCTCTGCCGAGGGATAAAGTCGTGGAAACCGGAGCCCGGGCGACGGGACACCGAGGGGTGCGGCGAGGGCCAGATTCCGCAGTATCTCGTGATCGGTTGCGACGTACCGGACGCTCTGTGTCAGAAGAAACCTGCCGGCGCTCGTGTCAAATCCGATGCGTACCGGAATCCCTGCGAGGCGGCAGAGGAGCGCGCTCCGGATGGATCTGTGCGGGATCAGCGCCACATCAATCCCGGCTGCGCGGAGCCGGGATGCCATCCGTATGAGTCCCCCGGGGCCCTTGTCGGCGCCCCTCTTGTCGTACACAATCACGCGGCCGACGGCGGGGTGGTTTGCCAGAAGTTCCTCCGCCGCCGGGATCGTCACGGCAGTAATCATGGAACCGGGAAACTTCTCGTGCAGCAACTGGAGGAGCGGCAGCACCAGCACCACATCGCCGGCGAATGCGGTCTGGACTACCAGGATCGAGCCGGGAGCGGTCATCAGGCGCTCTGGCCGGAAGAGCCGGCCCGCCCCGTAGCGCCGGCGAGGGACTGATAGTACCCGGTGTGCTTCCACCGTTTGTGCATCCAGAGCCAGTGATCGGGGTACTTCCGGATGTAGCGTTCGAGAACCGCCGTGTGGCGCCGCGTGAGCTCGACGATTTTCTCCTCGGACGTGCCTGTCAGACCGTGCCTGTCGACTTCTTCATACACCGTCCTGTACGTCCCGTCCGGCTGGCGTATGAAGAAGAACATGACGATGGGAGCGTCGCACTTCAGGCTGAACGCGGCGGCCCCCCGGTGCGTGGCTGCCGGCCGGCCGAAGAACTCGATGAAGAGCGATTCCTTCGACCCGCTCTGGTCACCCAGCATCCCGACGATTTTTCCCGCCCGGAGGAGCTTCATGACCTCCCTCACAGACTCGTGCATCGTGACGGTCCCGCTCCCGAACCTGTTCCTGTTCGCCGTAATGACCGCGTCGATATAGCGGTTGCGCTGCGGCTGCGCGATGGCGACGACCGGACGGCCCAGCCGGAGGCTCATGGATGTCACAATGAATTCCCACGCACCGAAATGCCCGGAAAGGAGTATGAGCCCTTTCCCCCGTGCGAGGGCGTCGAGCGGCACCTGCGGGTTCTCGAGCGTCATCGTGCCGCGGAGCTCCTCCTCCCCGGCACCGCCGGACCAGAGCATCTCCATGAGCGCACGTCCGTACCCGCGGTATGCCCCCTCAGCGATCGCCCTGAGCTCCGCCTCCGGCTTCTCCGGGAACGCGCGGGTCAGGTTGTCGAGGCTGATCTTTTTGCGGTAGCCTGCGCAGCGCCAGACGAACCCTCCGAGTGCCGAACCGAGTTTCCCCGCACCGCGGTACGACAACCCGCGTGCGATCCTGTTGACAGGGAGGAACAGCAGATACTCGACGAGGCTTTTCAGCGTGCGAAGCTGCATCGGGAAAACCTGTTACACGTGTCCGGATCAATTCCCCTGCTGTGCGTATTGCATCCAGTTCGCGTCATGCAGCTCGTTTCTATGCGTCGAATTGACGAGCTCGTAATCCGCCCCCTGGATCCTCTGGAGGAAATCGAATTCCACNNTGCCACCCGGGCCATGTACACTTCCCTCGCGCCCGGCGGGCGGCGGCGCCACACGTCGCTCAGGAATTTTCGTTTGACCTCCGCTCCGGTCAGCTGCTTGTACTGGGCCTGCTCGGCTTCGAGGACCTCATACCTCGACCACTTGTAGTCGCGGTCCAGCTCCGGCTCTTCCATCGAGCTGAAGACCGCCATCGGGAGCGATGACCCGAGCGACAGAAGCGTCGAATCGAGTCCCAGTGCGGGGTTGAACACGTAGAACTTCCGGGCGGATTGTGCCAGCGCGTGTTTCGTCGTGTCCAGCAGCGCAACCACGAGCGAATACGTGCCGCTTTTGAACCGGTTCGCTGCGAGCTGGTCGATGAGCACCGCGGATTCGCCGGAACGTTTCTTCTGCCGCTCGCGCGCGAGGATTTCCTTCCCGACGGCGTCATAGACCGTGGTCTTCATCGTCATGTCGCTCCTGTCGGCGCCCAGGAGGAGGTTGTACACTTCGAGGTAGAAATAGCACATCTGCGATTCGTTGTACATTCCCCCGACATTGGGTACCACCTCGAGCGTATTCTTATAAAAGGGGCTCTCTTTTGATCCTGTCTTGATTGACGCTGCGAATTCAATGTCGCTCATCGCGATGCGGTCGGTCGCCGGCGGGGCGACAGGCATCCGGACGTTGATGCTGTCCCGGTGGACGGAGATCAGGCGGTCCCGGGCGAGGAGCTTCACCACGTACTCTCCCGCGCGGACCTGGACCGGATACACGCCGACGAGGTTCATCCCGCGCTGGACCGCCGCCGTATCGGCGAGCCTCGCCGGGACAAGCCAGCGGTCCCCGAACGAGAGCGAGTCGCCGGTTCTCCCTGTCAGCATGAGGTCGGCAGAACCGCTCCACCCCGCGCTGTCACGCACGAATGTCAGGCCGTCCCGGTTGAGGGAGTAGTGGAACTCGACGAGCGCGGTGCTGTCATCCGCGCCGCGGAACCGGGCGATGTCCAGCGAAATCCGCAGGGGTTGCCTCGCCGGAAATGTCTGCGCAATGGAATTCCCACGCGCTCCGGCAATCAGACCGGCGGCACAGAGGAGCATCAATGATTGTTTCATGGCATTTCTCGTCCAGGGGATGTGTGAGCGGACTGCGCGGGGAGGGGAGACTACTCTCCCATCACCTTGATGATAACCCTCTTCCGTCGCCGTCCGTCGAATTCAGCATAGTACACCTGCTGCCAGGGGCCGAAATCAAGCTCCCCCGCGGTCACGGGTACAATGACTTCATGGTGGATCAGGAGACTCTTCAGGTGGGCGTCGCCGTTCGTCTCGCCGGTGCGGTGGTGCCGGTAGCGCGCGTCGAACGGAGCCACCTTCTCCAGCCACTCGTCGATATCCTGTATGAGGCCATTTTCCGCATCGTTGACGTAGACGCCGGCGGTGATGTGCATCGCGGAAACCAGCACCATACCTTCACGGACACCGCTCCTGTGGAGGACGTCGCGCACCCGCTCCGTAATATTGATGTATTCGCGCTGCTTTGAAGTTTCGAACCAGAGGTACTCGGTGGCAAATCTCATTGCGTCATGGTNNCCGCTCGTCCCGATGATCTTCACGGCCGGACTCGCGGCACGGACCCTCGAGATCAGCTCGACTCCTCCCAGTCCGGGAAGACCGAGATCGGTAAGCACCAGGTCGATAGCACCCGGGTTGTCTTCCAGAGCCCGTAAGCCTGCGATTCCGTCCGCCGCTTCAAATACCTCGAAGTCCTCTGCGCTGAGCAACATGCCGAAGAGCCGGCGAAGATCATTGTCGTCTTCGACCACAAGAACCCCCCTCTTCCCCCCCTCTGCCATCGTAGACCCCATTGACCGTTGCCGGGACCGGATACGAAGGAGAGAAGTCTCCCGCCCCTGTGCCCGGACATATAAAATAAAGGTAGAAATTGAAAAGATGAACTGCAACCCGCCCTTACCATTTCGGGCCGGATTTGTTATATTTCAGGATGGCGAAACTCGATCTCATACTCCTGTCCGCATTCGGATCGATCGCCGTGCTCGCGTTCGCAGGAGCTCTCCTGACGTTCCGCCAGGCCCTCCGGGTCTCGGGAGAACGGGACGGCGACCTCAAGATGTTCCTCTGGGCCGCAGGGTCGATGGTCTGCCTCATCATCGCGGGAATGAGCGCGGCGTACATACTCCTCCCGATATTGTTCCACCTGTAGGACCTCACCCGGCGCACACTCTCACATTCCATGGACCCTGATGAATACCGGTTCCGCTGCCGCACTACTGCTTCTGCTCACACAGACGCCCATGGACCCGGCACTCCCCGGACCGGAAACCGGGGGGAGAGTCGCAGAACGGTTCCAGACATTTGCTGCCCGGGTCGCCTCGATTGCCGACAGTGCGGGACGTTCACGCGAGGTCGATGCGCTCGTCTCGCGCATCAGAGAGGCCGGGACGGTCATGGCGGAAGATTCGACCCTGACGCTCATATACCGCGGAAGGGCGAGACATGTATTCGTTGCCGGCGATCCGAACGGATGGGAACCGGGGAGGGACGAATTGAAAAGGCTCCCCGGCACCGACCTCTTCTCCTGTACCTGGACTCTCGACCCGGCGGCCCGCATCGAATACAAGCTTGTCGTCGATTCGGCCTGGATACTCGACCCTCTCAACACGCTCAGGGCGGCCGGCGGTTTCGGGGAGAACTCCGAGGTGAGGATGCCCCGCTACCGGTTCCCCCTGGAAACCCTCCCGCGCGGCGTGCCGCACGGGAGCATCGATACCATATCGTTCACCGGCCCGGTGTCGGGACGGCGCACCTCGGCCTACGTGTACGTCCCTCCGGGTTACCGCTCCGGCACGGATCGCTACCCCGTCCTGTACGTGACTGACGGAGGAGAGTATCTCAGCCGCGCGGGCATGAATGCCGTCCTGGACAATCTGATTGCAGAGGGAGAGATCGTCCCTCTCATCGCTGTGTTCCTCGAACCCCGGTCCGACCCGGCGGATCCACGCACGAATACCCGCATGAGCGACTACGCGCTGAACGACAGTTTCATCGGCGCCCTTTCCGGGGAGCTCCGCCCGTTTTTGCTGAGACGTTACAGGATGCTGGACGGGCCCCGGAACACCGCAATCATGGGGGCTTCGATGGGGGGGCTGATCGCAACGTACGCCGCCTTCATGCACCCGGAGACATTCGGTCTCTGCGCCGCACAATCCCCGTCCTACCAGTGGGGGAACGATACTCTGATCACAATGATTCGGAGCGGGCCGGCGAAAGACTTCCGCATCTACCTCTCGACCGGGACCATCCGGGACGCGGAGCGACGCGCGCGCATCATGCGCGACATCATGCGCGAAAAGGGGTACGCGATCACCTATGCGGAATACCCGGAGTCGCACAACTGGTTGAACTGGCGGGGCCGGCTCGGGGAGATACTCAGGACATTCTGGGGGAAGCGATGAAGGCGCACTCCATCCTCTCTCTATTCGCGTTTGTCGCAACGGCGTGCGCACTCATGCTCTCTTTTCCCCTGCATTCCTTCGCAGTGGCCTCAGCAGGCGCCTCAACGCCGGCCTCCCCTCTGGACAGACTGGGAATAAGATCGCGAGGGAGCTCCCGTCCCTTCTGCTACACGAACAAAGCCGGCGCGTTCTTTTACGGCCAGAGCAACGGGGTCAACACGCCGGGATGGGAGGGATTCACCGTCCAGGGGCACAACTATCTGGAAGACTACGCACTCCTCATCGACGGTGCGTCCCTGGACCGGGGGGAGTCGGTGGCCACGATTTTTCCCGACTTCCTCAGGAGGGAATATCCGGGGGGGATCGTCGAGGAGCTGAGGCCCGCTGATAGCATTGCCGCGATCGTGATCACGATCGCCTCCCCTCGCCCCGTGGAAGTGAAGCTTATTCCCTTCCTCCAGGGAGGCCGGACAGGAGCTGACTTCAGTACCATCGCAGGCGAATCATCGGTAACGATCGCGAGGCGGGACCACATCCGGCGGACGGCTGCAGAGAACTACCCCGTGTGGCTTTCCCTCTTCGCTCCCGGGTGTACCCCCTCGGTCCTGACCGCGACCCGCGCCGCAGCTTTTTCTCCGGGCTCGCTCGTCGGCACCCGGAGAAAGACACATACGATTGCCATTGCCACGGGGGACACTCGCGAAGAATCGCTCAGGCTCGCCCGGTATGCCGCCGGGGCGTGGATCACACTTGCACGGAGCCGCCGGACGCGGATGGAGAGTCTCCTCTCGTTGACCGCCACGCGGACATCGGACGACCGTTTCGACAGGGGACTGGCCTGGGCGAAGCTCTCTCTTGATGCGCTCACGGTGAGCGGCGGAGGCATATATGCCGGTCTCCCCTGGTTCGCCGATTACTGGGGGCGCGACACGTTTATTTCGCTCCCGGGGGAGGCACTCGTCACCGGGAATTTCGCCGATGCGAGACGGATACTCGGCCTGTTCGCCCTGTTCCAGCAGCGCGATTCCCTCTCCACCGACTACGGCAGGATCCCCAACAGGGTGACAGCGACGGACACCGCCTACAACACCGCCGACGGGACGCCCCGTTTCGTCATGATTGCAAGAGAATATGCCGAGCGGTCCGGCGACAGGCGTTTTGCACTCAGCATTTACCCGGTGATACTCCGCTCGATCGAGGGAACGATCCGCTATCACACCGACTCGCTCGGATTCCTCACGCACGGAGACGCGGAGACCTGGATGGATGCTGTGGGACCGGACGGACCGTGGAGTCCGCGCGGGAACCGGGCCAACGACATACAGGCCCTCTGGGGCGCGCAACTCGAAACCGGGGAGTACTTCGCGACGCTTGTGGGTGACGTCTTCTCCGCGCGACGATGGCACGATTTCCTGGTCCGGCTGAAGGGAAACTTCCTCCGGTACTTCGTGACCCCCACGGAGATCGCCGACCGGCTCCGCGCCGACGGAACGGCGGACATGACTCTCAGGCCGAACCAGATATTCACCGCGTGGCTGCTGGACGACGCCCGGCGCGCCCGCATGGTCGATACCGTCGTGTCGCGGCTCACCTATGAATACGGTGTCGCATCGCTTTCACAGGATGACCCGGGATTTCATCCCTGGCACGAGTATCCTCCATTCTACCCCAAGGACGCGGCGTATCACAACGGGACCGTCTGGACCTGGCTCCAGGGACCCCTCATATCGCTCCTCTGCACGGAGGGAGGGGAAGAGACTGCATGGAAGATCACCGCGAACAGCGTCCGCCAGATCCTCGACCGGGGAGCCGCGGGGACACAGTCGGAGCTGCTCGATGCGATCCCGCGACCGGGCGAAAAGGAGCCGCGTCTCTCCGGGACTTTCTCACAGGCATGGAATCTGGCGGAGTTCATCCGGAATTTCTACGACGACTACCTCGGCGTCCGGTTCAACCGCCTCACACGTTCGCTCTCGCTGGAGCCGAATCTCCCCCCGGCGATCGGGAATGTCCGGGCCCGCATCAACGCCGGGAGCGAAGCGATCCGGGTCGCCGTGAATCGGAACTCCGGTCCGGACGCACTGGAGGTCTCCTCCGCGGAGACGTCGGACACGATACGGGTACACGCGCGCGTCCACGTCTCGGGAACAACATATCTCGCTGCTGAAACCACGATCCCCCCCCGTTCCGTCCTCCGGATCGTGTACGAGGGAGGGACGCTTCGCGTGATGCTCAATGGCGCCGCCTGGCCGGCACACGTCAACGGGACTCTTTTCCCCGCAAAGCTCTCCGACGGACTCCGGCTCGCGCATCCGCAGCTCCGGGAAGATTTGAAAGCCCTCAGGGGCCCGGGATATCCACTTCTCCCCCACGATCTGATCATGAGGAGAAACTCCGCAGCGTCCCCCGTCGTCGACGCACATCATCGTACAAACCCGGTGTACACGTACCCCCGCAATCCCGCATTCGTCCCCGGGTCGTTCTCGCTCCGCAGATTCACCGTGAGCCTCGACAGCGCGTATGCCTACTTCACGCTCGCGTTCGGGGCACTCTCCGACCCGGGATGGCACCCCGAGTACGGATTCCAGCTTACGTTCGCCGCGATCGCCATCGATGAGGACGGACTCCCGGGATCCGGCAACAGAAGTATCGGAAGAAACGCTTCAGCCCTTCTTGACAGCAACCACTGCTACGAGAAGATCATATATGTCGGCGGCGGGATTCAGATCGAAGACGCCCACGGCTCGGTTCTGGCCGCCTATGTCCCGGTGAAAGGAGACGCCACAGACCCGTTCGGCGACGCNNCGGGGGGACAGGATGACCACGGGGGGGCGGGATTGGGGGAGTTCCGGACCGTGAACAGGGAGCAGGGGGAGTGGAACGGCGGGGGAAAGATCCTCCCCGGCGACTCCAATATCTACGATACACTTGTGGCACAGCCAATTACGGTGAAACGATGACCTGGGAGGGGGGTCCTCTCCAGTGGATTCACGCCCCCGTATCCCCCTGCGCCGCGGCACCTTCGCGGCCGTCATCGACGTCACGCAGGAGGAACGTGCACGCCGCCGCAACACCCAGGGAACACCCNNGATGCAAGTATCTGGGGGAGGACGATGAAGAAATTGAATACCCCCATGTAGAAACCCATCTTCTCCGCCGCAATGACGTTGGAGAGCATCGCGTACGGCATCGAGAGTATGCTCGCCCAGGCAATACCGACAAGGAGCATGCAGAAGAGGAGTGCATACTGGTTGTTGAGGAATACCGCCAGGACCAGGCCCAACCCTCCCGCGATAAGGCACCAGCGGTGTATCCCGCGCGCAGAAAATTTCCGCACGAGCGCCAGGAGCACAAAAGAGAAGAGAAACGCCGTCCCGTTGTACACCGAAAAACAGAGTCCCCCCCATTCATTCCCCTGCTGGAACTCCCGTGAACCCGGGACCCCCCCGAACACTTTCGTCGCGACCGCGGGGACAAAGTAGATCCACATGCAGAAGAGTGCGAACCAGGTGAAGAACTGAACAAGCGCGAGCTGTCGCATCGCCTTCGGCATCGAGCGGATCCCGCGGAAAATCTCCCGGAACGCGCGGCCGGCGCCGGAGGAGGCCGCTTTCATGGCGCGGAACGCTTCGGGGTCGTCCGGAGGATACTCCCGGGTCAGGACGATCGTGTAGAGGACCGCCGCCGCGAACACGGCCGAGCCGATGGAAAACGCGAGATGCACCGTCCGGGGGATGAGGCTCTCCCCGGGCGTATTCATTACGCCGAACCAGTTTGTCAGAACCCAGGGGAGCGCGGAAGAGAGGACGGCCCCCAGGCCGATCAGGAGGCTCTGCATCGCGAACCCGGTCTTCCTCTGCCCGGGAGGGAGCATGTCTCCCACAAACGCCCGGAACGGCTCCATTGTGATATTGATGCTCGCATCGAGCATCCAGAGGAGCCCGGCCGCCATCCAGACTGTGGGGGAATTCGGCATTGCGATCAGAGCGAGAGTCGAGAGGAGTGCCCCCACGAGAAAATACGGCCTCCGGCGGCCGAGCCTCGTCCATGTCCGGTCGCTCGCGTAACCGACGATCGGCTGAACGATCAACCCGGTGAGGGGGGCGGCGATCCAGAGCCAGGCGATGTCCTCCTCTTTCGCTCCCAGGTACTGGTAGATGACACTCATGTTGGCCATCTGGAGGCCCCAGCCGAACTGGATCCCGAAGAACCCGAAATTCATGTTCCAGATCTGAAGAGACGACAGCCGTGGCTTGTTCACGCGCGACCTTTCATTGGTTCATTCATTCG
>PMND01000031.1 GCA_003161955.1 Ignavibacteriota bacterium
TCCGCCCCGCCAGACCTTTTTCAGGAAATCGATTTTCGCCCAAGCCGAAGCCTTTCCAACTCCTCCCGGAGGGGTTTCCAGTATTCCCTGTCGATTTCCCGCTCCCGCTTCTCCTCACTCTCGAGCGCAGCTTCGAGATCACGGTCTTTGATCAGGTTGATCGAAGCCAGGAATGGACGCCTCTCCGAGAGCCGGCGGGCGAGCGCAGGATGCGCGGCGGCAACCTCCCTGAGGAGAGAGGGAGTCCTTGACTCCAGGAGCCAGAACTCAATCTGTTCCGGGGTTGGATTTTCCCTGTTCGCGACGTAATTGGCTTCGATCAGCCGCCGGATCATCGGCCAGTCTTTGTCCCTCTGCGTCTTTTTTGACCTGACAAGATCCGGAAGCGAAATGACCTCGTAGGATTCTCCCGGCCCGACCTCCACGGTCGTGCGACGGACCCAGATCTCCTCGAACGAATCGACCCCCCGCATCACGGATATTACGTCAATGCGCATGCCTGATGCGTCGGGATGCGCACACCGGAAGTGGACGGCATGACCCCGAAGGAGGTAGTCAACAGCAAACGGGGGGACAGCTATGGCAGACGCCTGCAACTCCTCCAGGGCTTTTTCCAGGCGCTGGAGATTCTCAGGGGAGGTGAGGATGGCGATATCGGTGTCTCTGCTAAATTCGGCTCCGCCGTACAATATGCACGCCTGGCCGCCGATGAGCAGGCACTGGACACGGTGAGAGGAGAGTGAAGAAAGGACTTTCTGAATCGGGCTGGTCATCGAGGGATCCTCCTGCAGCGATGAAGAAGAGCCAGAGGCGCTGGCTTTCCCGCCAGCGTTCTGCCGGGGTCAACCGATACCAATCGGCCCATTCTTCCTCGAACGTTACAACGCCCTGCGTGCTCCTGGGTAGCATATATTAATATACGGCTGGCGGAAGGAGATTGCAAATGGGCAGTTCCGCGCGCACCGGGGGAGAAAACGCAGAGATGGCGAAACAAAGGCAACTTTTATCCAGATTCCGCACCTTCAAGACAGAACAACCCGCCACGAAAGGATGAAGAGCAGTCAAGTCCATACCGATGTCCTGGCCGCCCTCCTGCAGGAAGGGGACACGAGCGCATTCCGGACGCTCTTTGACAGATTCCGGCCGTCCGTGTACGCCTATTGCGCAAGGATGCTGGGCGACCGGGATGAGGCGGAAGACGCGGCGCAGGAGACATTCATTCATGCTCTCCGCGACGCTCCCGGACTCAGATCGCCCGAGAGATTCAGAGGATGGCTCTTCGGCATCGCCCGGCACCGCGTGATGATGATTCTACGAGAACGGCGGAAGGCCATGCTCGAGAAGTTCGATGATGACGTCTGGGACGATGAAACCCCCCTTACGATGGCAGAGAGGAGCGAAATCCAACTGAACGTCCGCAACGCTGTGGCGGCCCTCTCTCCGGCGTATCGGGAAGTAGTGCTCCTCAGGGATTTTCAGCATCTCTCATACGCCGAGATAGCCATCGCCACGGAGTCCACGGAAATCGCCGTCAAGTCACGGCTTCACAAGGCACGGAAGGCCCTCGTGGCAACGCTTACCCCCATTTTTGGAGAGGAGGACGCCAATGAAATGCGAGGAGTATGAAATCATGATCAACAGTCTCGTGGACGGAGAACCGGTGACGCCCCGGCCGGCGGAGCTCTTTGTCCACCTGGCGGACTGCAGGGGGTGCCAGAACTTTCTCCGCTACTTGTTGAAGTTCAGGAACGCTGAAGCCGAACTGGCAACGGACGAGACTCTCCCCTCTGGCGCCCGCGCCCTCGCGCAGGAACGGCAAACAGGCGTGAGGGAGAAGCACGGACCTGCAGCGTACGGCGTATTGCACAGGAGCATCAGGGTGTCCGTCCCGTCAGCAGCTATCGCTTTTGTCATGCTCGTCCTCTGGACCGTGGCCCTTTCCCTGACCATCATGCGGGGAGACGGGTCCGGCGAGCGGGACGAGTTTCAGCAGACATCCCTGCGGTCCGCTTTGACGGGACCGGATCAAACGTCCCCCGATTCTCACTAAACGCATGACCTGAACATGCCACAGACCGGATCCACGCAGAAGAGGGCGATCAGGAAGTATGCATTGCTGCTCGCGGGTTTCGCCGTCGTGTCCGTCGGACTTCTCTTTCTGTCCCGCAGGTACGTGATCGACTACTCCGAGTATTATCCGCCGGCGTACGTGCTCTTTGTCGCCGCAGTCGGGGTGTTCCTTCTCCGCATGAGGTTGAAGGACCTCCACAGGGAGGGAAAGCTCCGCGGGATATACCTGACAATTGCCGAGAGGGGTTTCGCACCGGGGTTTCTGCATCTCTATATGATGCGGAGGCGGACCTCCCGCGGGCCCCTGATCAGGTTATCGCTACTCTCAGGGATCATACTTCTCTTCATATGGTTGCTCTCTGCAAACGATCTCCTCTTCGAAGAAAACCTCCGCATACTGGAACAGTGCGACTGGATCGCCGGCGAAGATCACGAGGAAGCAACGCCGGTGCGCCGGCTTTTCGTCATGACGGAGGGGAGGGGAACGGAAGAGAGACTGCAATTGATGCTCAAGGTGACGAAGGACCTCTCGGAGGCGGGAGCCAGGGTCGTCGTGTTCGAACTCCCCCAGGCCGTTTCACGACCATACTACCGGGATCTCGTAAAGCAGATTCAATCGACCGGAAGGGTCGTGTTCGCCGTCCAGAACGATACCTACCTGCGGCAGCCGATCACATGGCACAGCCGGCAGTTCTACGGGCCCTGGCTGGCACCCGACACGACGGTAAGGAACTGGGGACTCATGACGGGTGAATTCGGCGATCCCCCGCGAACGCACCGCTCGATCTACTTTGTCCCGGACGGGTATATTCACAACAGGGCGGGGGGGGAGACGGATACTATACCGGACGTCACGATGGAGATACTCCGGCTGTGGAAGAACTATCCGCCGAAGCTGAAACCGGTCCGCGCAGACCGCGACGTCGTATTCGGTGACTCCAGGATACCCGTCTCTCCGTCGGGCCTGGCGATCTCTCCGTACCGGTTCGGCCCGGGATTCGGATTCCTCCCTTTTGAGGGGGTCGACTGGAAAAATGGGAGATTTATGTACTGGTGGGATATCAACGGAGAGGAACGATCGGCCGACGATCTGAGAGAATTCGCCGGACAGATCCAGGACATGATCATCATCGTCTCCTGGTCTGATCCCGTAGAAAAGAACCTCTCTCAGTTCATCACGGGGATGTACCCCACTTCGCTGATACTCAGGGACGCGCTGCTGGGGAGATTTGTTTCCGTGCGTGACATCGTGCATATTCCGGCGACAATCGTTCTGCTTCTCGCCGGGCTCCTATTGATCGTAAGGACCAGGGCTCGGGTGTCGATCCCCGTTCTTGCGTTGCTCGCGGTGCTGCTGTTCGTCGGTGCGGGGTGGCTCTTCTGGAAGATGCAGATACTCGTCGAGGTGATCTACCCCCTTACCGGACTGCTCCTCTGCGTGCTCCTGCTCCCCCTGGCAAAGATCTCGGTGGCAATACGGGAAGAAGGGGCGTAGAGGGGGTCCTCTTTGCTGCACCTGTCAGAATTTGTGGGGTGGGGGTAACTCCGGAGGAACCTCCTGCTCCACTACCTTTGCCCCCCTCCTCTCCAGCTCCTTCCACGGAATCCCCCGGGATTCCTCGAACGCCCTCTTTGCTTCCTCGGGGGTGGAATACCTGATCGAGTCGACAGAAACGATCCGTTTCCCATTCTCGACGTATTCCACCGCCCAGGCGGCTTCTCTCCTGTTCGGCATGCAGTCTCCTCCGCCGCCGGTTTCGCGGCGATTGATGGAAAATGTCACGCTGGCGTCATCCGGCGAATGATGTATTCTGCGATCTCCACCCCCAGGCCGAAACCGATCCCGACGAGAGTCCCGAGCTGGAGATTTCTCAAGATCGTCGATGCATACGACCCGGGCGACGCATACACCGCGTGCAGGTTGAACATCCCCAGAAACAGGATGATGAAGGCATTTGCGATAGCCAGGATGACGCCGGCGGCCGCAACACGCTGGAGCAGCCCGCGGACGACTTCCTTGCGGACGAAATAATAGTACAGGTAGACGGCGGCCGCAATTCCCGCCACGTAAGCGAAATTCAGTATCAGCAGGTAGGCGTGGTACTGCACCACAAGAAACGTCAGAACGATATACCAGACCAGGAGAGCAACGAACCCGTCACGCCATCGCGGGGTTTTGAGCGCCGAATAAGCTATCGCAGCCGTGATCCCGCCGGCCAGAAACTGGGAGGCTATCATCCCCACATCAAACACTTTGAGCCGAAAGAAGACGAGCCCGAAACCCAGGATCGCGCAGGCGACAACCACCATCCGGAGGATTGTGTGCTTTGCAACGTCTTGCGTCGATTCGTTTTCCATGAGTTCCTTCAACCGGTGTGATCTAATGTATGACCCGGTGGATCTATTGTCAATCCCGCCCGCGCACCGGAATACCTGTCATTGCAGCCAGAAGTATTGACTTTGGCGGGGTTTTTCGTTAAACATCCCCCGTTCCAGTCCACGCAATCCACGAATCCCCCCCCACAGTTCGGAGAAAGCCATGACGAAGAAATTCTGGATGGCGTTCATCGCGGTTTTCGTTACCGGAGTCATACTCAATATGATCATCTACGGCGTGGCGCTCGGCTCTGCGTTCAGCTCCCTCCCCGTCTGGCGGGCCGACATGAAGTCGCTCCAGTGGATCTACATGGTCATCTCACTCGTTGGCTCCTTTTTCTTCACACTCATATTTTCAAAAGGGTACGAGGGAAAAGGAATTGCCGAGGGGATGCGGTACGGATTGTATACAGGGATCTGGCTCAGCATCGGCATGGCATACGGGACATACGGGATGGTGGCCGTCCCCTACGGCCTGACGCTCGAGTGGTTCGTACTGGGTGTCCTGAGCTACATCGTGATGGGGATCGTTGCCTCGCTCGTGTATGGAAAGAAACGGGCACAGGGGACCTGAGATAAACCGGGAGCAGGAGATTGATTCAGGAAGAGATCGAGCCCCTGCCGCGGGACAGCGGGGGTTCGATCCCGTTCTCTTTTCAGGAGGGGGGCTCAGTTGGGAACGGGCGTGGGCCTGGACTGCCAGCGATGACCATCCCAGTATCTGACTTCTGCTGCAACGACTTTCATATAATCGTCAAAGAAACCCCCGCTCACAATGCCCTTCGCCGCCAGCCTGTCGAATAACACCTTCGTCTCATTGGACGACTTGACTTCCACGATGCTGAAGTCCGCCCTGAAGATGTATTCGTAATAGATGGAAACCGAGTCGGGCCATGCCTTTGCCGCGATGCGAAATCCCGGTTCATGCTGGAGGGACACCGCCTTCGCACCGCTGAACTGGACGTGTGACCGGAACGCTTTCGCCACTTCAGTCGGAGGTACAAGGGCATAGTACCGTTCGGCCGCCGAATGAGGGAGGCCAAACCCGCCGGAAAATGACGACTCCCCGTCACCGGTAATAAGAGAAGGATCGAGGCCCAGGATTACCGCCGCGTAGTCCCCTTCTTCCCTGTCACTCCCCCCATACAGAACAAGTTCCCTCCTGGCTCCGTTTGCAATCGGCTTCGTCCCCATCAGTGTCAACTGTCCGAAGTGCCGGTAGGTGCCCAGCCGGTTGCCACCGGCGTCATAGCGGGATACGATCGAGGGAGAATGGAGGTGATTCATGAGAACGACAATCTCCATCTTTCCCGTTCCGGAGAAATCGCCGATGCTGAATCCTCCAATGCGGAATTCATCGGGATACATCCGGCCCCGGCTCATGACCGTCTCGCCGGGCTTGATCTTCAGAAGCTCGGTATTGTCATAGTTGAGGACGTGAAGCACCTCGCCGTCCTCCTCCACGTCGCCCCCGGACAGCGGCAGCGACGTAATCACCTCGTTCATGCCGTCTCCGTTCAGGTCGGCAACCTGCACAAGCGTCCGCCCGGTTCCCTCCTCAATTTGCATGAATTCGTTGAGCCGCGGAACAGGATGCGACCAGAGTTTCACACCCTGCCTATTATACGCATCGAGTGTGCTCGAATTCCGATTCTCTATGACAGAGCTGAGTCTGGGATCCCTCGCGGGCATCAGGTCGAATGTCAGCATCAGGACCACGAGACAGCCAAGGAGCGCCAGTCCTCCACCTCCCGCAACGAACGGGTGCGCACGGACGAACCTGCGCACAGGACCGCCCGAACGGACCAGGGAAAGGGGTGCCTCGCGGAATGGAGATTCAAAGATAGCCGGGGCGCGCCTGGAGGTCACGGCGAGGCTCAGGGAGGAGGACGGGACGCCGGCAGGGAGGGTCAGGATATCAACCTGCAGTTCCGCATAAAAGGAGGAAGCGGCATCGACCAGAGCGCTGCACCCCGCGCACTCCTTCAGATGGGACTCAATCCACTCCCGCTCTGACTCTCCGTCAGGAGCGCGGAGGACGTACAGCTCAATGCTGTGCTCGCCTGGGTGTTCCATCGTCACTCTGGTATGTCCTTACATATTGACCGGCACGCTGAAACGAAATGGATAAACGTCGAATTCATTCTCCCCTTCAACTGTTTATCCGCAGGATTTCGACAGACCTCTTGTACGCCAGCCGGGAAAGGTATTCCAGCCGTGCCCTGTGCGTGGCCCTGTATTCCGCCTCCGAGAGGGAAGGGACAAGCGACTGGAGGCCCGAAAACAATGAGTGGCCGTCGGATTCCTCACCTGTAAAACGGAGCGCGACGTTCTTTTCCACCACTTCGATGTATTTCCGGAACATGTCCCGCTCCACCTTGCCGCTGTCGACGTATTCCGCCGCCATCCTGCCGAGCACCTCCCTGCAGGCGGTCTGCACGAGCGTCATGATCTCCGGAACAGTGAAGGGATCTTCGGCGGCCTCATGGGCGGGCTCCACCGTCGCAGGGGTGAGATAGATCGATTTAATCGCAAGTGCGACGGTTGTCAGTGAGACCAGCCTCGAGCATTCCCGCTGAGCTCGAAGGATGCGGGAGAGATGGGCAAGTAACGCGGGGACGTGTTCGTCAGGACGGGCGTCCTTCCTCAAGGCTCTCTCCAATTCCTCCCGGCTGAACGGCGGGAGGTGCTCCAGAGAAGGCGAGAATGCGGGAAGAAGGAACGTGTCGCCGAATCTCTCGACGACGCTGAAGTTACGAAGCGCCTGGATCGACAGCTTGATGTTGCGCAGGATCTTCCCGAGGTCGGGGTCGGCCTCGCCGTAGAACCGCACGACCCCATGGTTGACTTTCGTGAAGACAATCCGCCGGAGGTGCGTGAGCAGCTCCTGATCCGAAGCAGCGGCACGCTCGATCCCCTGGAAGTACGCTCTGATCTGCAGCAACGAGCCGTCCTCACCCCTCTGGAAGAGCTCCGCAATGCAATCGTACGCCAGATCGCGGTAGTTCGTCCCGTGAACGCCGGAATCCAGCAACACGGGCGCAATTTTCCTCCGCAGCCCCACGGCGGCCATGGAATGACAGAGCTCGACCAGCCCGTTGAGCTGCTGCAGCGTCAGTGAGTTCCCGACTGCGGCCTCGATCCAGGTTCTGAGGTCGGGGGCCAGATTGTAGCCTGTCGTCAATTGAGGACCGGAAGTGACAGGTGATGTGGTGGACGATTCGCGAAACGCTGTGAGATGTTCTGAGCAAATATGCTGAGAATCCCGCGCATGGGCGGTGACGTATATCATCCCGGGCGGTACAGCGCTTAAAACAGGGATGTGGCAACAAAGAAGCGACAGTACCACGCCCTCATGGCCGGGGATTCCGCTAATGAGAGGGATTATGGAAGGCGGGACCGGAAAACGGTACCACGGCGCCTTTTCCCGGCATGATTTTGCTTGTTTTCCCCACGACGGCATGGAATCGCAGGTTCGTGAGAGCAACGCGCCANNAGCGCCCAGGCGAGGCCGCTCTTGAATTCTGATCCCGCGCTGAGGCTGAACGCAATCGGGGACATGCCCACCACCATGGAGGCCGTTGTCATAATGATCGGCCGGAGCCTGGTCTGCGCAGCCTCGACGAGGGCATCGTGTACGGACAGACTTTTCTCCCGCCGCATCTGATTCGTCCTGTCCACGAGCAGTATCGCGTTCTTCCCCACAAGCCCGACAAGCATGATGATCCCCAGCATCGTAAAGATGTTCAGCGCCTTCATCGTGAGCGCCAGAGCCAGGAACGCGCCGATGATCGCGACCGGGATCGAGAAGAGGACGACGAACGGGTACACGAACGAATCGTACAGCGCGACCATGATCATGTACACAAAGAGGATCGCCGCGGCCAGGGCGAGCAGCAGACTCGCAAACGACTCGGAGCGGTTCTTCTCATCCCCCAGGTACGAGATGCCCACTCCCTGTGGAAGGGGGGTCTTCGCGATCGCCGATCTGATATCCGCGACGATGCTCCCTGCGGGACGCGCCACTGCCTGGGAATACACCGTCACGGAATAGTTCCTGTTCTGGCGCTGCAGCTTCGTGGGGCCGGTCCCGAGTCCCACGGAGGCGAACTGCTTCAGCTGCACGAGCTGGCCCCGGCGGTTGGCGAACGTGAGCGAAACGATATCCGCGGTCCTGGACCGGTCGAACCTGTCGAGAACGACACGGATCGGGTACTGGTCTGTCCCCTCGCGGTACTTCGACTCGTCATCACCGTTGAACGCAATGCGAAGGGCTTCCCCGACCTCGCCGAGCGTCAACCCGAGGGCCGCCATCTTTTCCCTGTCGATCTCGATCTGCATCTCGGGTTTTCCAGCCTCCGAGGAGAGCCTCACGTCCGATGTCCCCGGAATTCTCCTGACGACTTCGGCGAGCCCCTCGGCCGCGCCGAGGGCGCGCTCGTAATCAGGCGCACTGACAAGGAGCGCGATCGGAGACTGGTTGGCCGTGCCGAAGATCCCGATGGGACTGGTCCTGACCCGGACGCCGGGGATCTGCTGTATCTTCTTCTTGATTATCTCGCTTATCTCGTCGGTCGACCGTTTCCGGTCTCCCCGGGGAACGAGCGTGACGTTAAGCTCGGTCAGATAGTTGGACGACTGTCCCACGAATCCCTCGGTCGAGACTCCGACGTTGGTGAACACCCTGTCCACCTCCGGCAACGAGAAGACCATCTTCTCCGCATCCAGCGTCACATAGTTTGTGTTCTCCAGCGAGGATCCGGAGGGAAGCTCCATCGTCACCGTAAACTCCCCCCGATCGGACGGAGGCATGAACTCCGTGCCGATGAACCCGAACACCGGGAGGAGGAGGGACGCGAGGAGCAGTCCCACCGCCATCAGGGATGTCCGGCCGCGATGCAGGAGGCTCCACTCCAGAGTTTTCAGATAGCCGGCGGTGAGCCCGCGAAATTGATTTTCGAACCAGAGGGAGAATTTCCCGAGCATCGAACCTGCGGTCAGCCGCTCAATCTTCGAAAACCGCGAGGCAAGCAACGGCGTAATCGTAAACGAGACGAAGAGGCTCATCAGAGTAGAGGACACGACCACGAGCGCAAACTCTCTCATGATGTTCCCGATCAACCCGGACACGAGCGCGAGGGGGACGAACACCACCACATCCACCATCGTGATCGAAAGGGCGGCGAACCCGATCTCGTTCCGGCCCCGGAGGGCCGCCGTCCGCTGGTCTTCGCCCATCTCCAGATGGCGGTGGATGTTCTCCAGCACAACGATCGAGTCATCGACAAGTATCCCTATCACAAGGGAGAGGCCGAGGAGCGTCATCAGATTGAGCGAGAACCCGAACGCCAGGATCATGATGAACGTGGAGACGAGCGAAGAGGGAATGGCGATCATCACAATCACGGAATTCCGGATGCTGTGGAGAAACGCCAGCATCACGATCGCGACAAAGATGATCGCAAGGACCAGGTCGTGCTTCACCGCGTCCGCGGCTTCCACGGTGAACGTGGAGCCGTCCTGGGCCACTTCGAATGCCAGGCCGATGCCCGCGTATTCCTTTTCGAGCTGATGCATCTCGCCCCGGACCACGCTGCTCACTTCGACCGCATTCGCATCCCCCTGTTTCTGCACGATGATGCCGACCGAGCTCTTCCCGTTGATGCGGCTCAACTGGGAGTAGTCTTTCCGCCCGTCCTCGACCTCGGCGATGTCCTCGATCCTGATGTTCCCCCCCTGGCGTGTCTGGCCGACCACGAGGCGCCTGAGCTCATCCGTGGACCGGTACTTGCCCGCAAGTCGGACGATGAACTGGACCCCTCCCTGCTCGACCTTCCCTGTCGGGAAGTCGAGGTTCGACGACCTGATCGTCTGATCGACCTGCAGGAGAGAAAGGCCGCATGACCGGAGCTTCTCCGGGTCGATGTTCACCTTGATCTCGCGCTCGTCTCCTCCGACGAGCGTGATCTGGCCGACCCCCTCGAGCTTGGCCAGCCGGGGTCTGACCTGGTCGTCCAGCATCTTGAAAAACCGGCGGGAGGGGATGTTCGCCGTCGCTCCGATGCGGAGGACGGGAAGCTCGTCGAGCGCGAACTTCGAGAGCGTCGGGCTTTTGGCCCCCGAAGGAAGCTTCGAGCCCACCTCGCTCACTTTCCGCTGGGCGTCCTGCAGGGACACGCTCACATCGGCACTCATTGTGAACTCGAGCGATACAATCGAGACCCCCTCCGACGAGGTGGCGTACACATTGGCAACCCTGTCGATGCCGGAAACCGCGTCTTCAATGATCTTTGTGACGCTCGTCTCGACTTCGGCCGGCGATGCGCCGGGATAAATTGTCGTGATCGTGACGTACGGCGGCGTGATCTTCGGGAGCAGCTCATACTTCAGCTGCGTGTAGCTGAATATCCCCAGGACCCCGAGCACGGTGAAAACGACGACGACGAGCGTGGGACGCTTGATCGAAAGCTCTGTAATTGTCATGACCGCGGCTCTCCACTTCGATTTGCGGACAATAAAAAAGGCCCCCCTGACAGTGGAGGGCCTATGCGCATGAACGGGTACGACAATTCAATATATCCGATCGTCAGGAAATTCTCAAGACCTTCGCCCCCTTTATCTTCCGGTTCTTGAGCTCGAGGAGCGCCCTGTTTGCCTCCAGGAGGGGGAACTCCTCGGTCTCCGGCGTGAGGGAGATCGCGGCGGCAAGGTCCAGGAATTCCCGCACGTCCCGGCGGGTCACGTTCGCCACGCTCCTGATCTCCTTCTCCATCCAGAGATGCGAAGGGTAGTCCAGGCCGAGGAGGCTGCTTTTGTCCGAATCCTCCTTCCGGATGGCATTGACAACGAGCCGCCCTCCCGGCTCGAGGTCCCGCAACGCTTCCAGCACAGGTTTCCAGGCAGGGGTCGTATCGATGATCGCGCGGAGCTTTTCGGGAGGGGGATCGCTCGTGTCACCTGTCCAGACCGCCCCCAGATCCCGGGCAAAAGCCTTCTCCCCTTCCCCCCGGGCGAAAACGAAGACCCGGGTCCGGGGATAGAGATGATTCACCATCTTGAGAACAAGATGCGCCGAAGCACCGAATCCCGTCAGGCCCAGCGTCTCCCCGTCTTTGATTCCCGAAAGCCGCAGCGACCTGTATCCGATCGCACCGGCACACATCAGCGGCGCGGCCTTCACGTCAGATATCCGCTCCGGAATCCTGTGGACGTAATCCTCCCGTGCCACCATGTAACCGGCGTACCCGCCGTCGGCATCCCTCCCGGTCCCCCGGAATTCGGGACAGAGGTTTTCATATCCTTCCCGGCAGAAGCGGCATTTTCCGCACGCCGAGTAGATCCAGGCAACGCCGACCCTGTCGCCGACCCGGACGGCACTCACGCCGGGGCCGGCCTCTTCGACCCGCCCCACGACCTGATGCCCCGGCACGACAGGGAGCCGAGGCGGAGTGGCTCTCCCCTCGATCTCGTCTATGTCGGTGTGGCAAACGCCACAGACGGAGATACCGATCAGGACCTCCCCGCCGGCCGGACGGGGGGAGGGGATTTCAACGGGAACGAGGGGAGTTGTGGTTTCCGCGAGACTGGAGATTTGTTGCAGCTGCATGGCTTTCATCCGCGTGCCTCAGTTGCCGGCACGGTTGAGCAACTCTATGGATGAGCTATCCAGCCGGATCCCGGGAGCCGCCGCAAGCTCCTCCCATTGCCGGAGGCTTGTGGCGCTGACGATAGGAGCGGTGATCCCCGGCCGGGCAAGGAGCCAGGCAAGTGCGACCGCGGCTGGCGTGGATCTGAGCCGCAAGGCGACCGCGTCGAGAGCGGCGAGGATGCGAAACCCGCGCTGATTGAAACACTTTCTGACACCGGTCCCGCGAACGCTTTTCGAGAGATCATTTTCGGAACGGTACTTCCCTGTGAGAAACCCGGACGCGAGGGGGTAGTACGGAATCACAGCGAGTTTCTGAGCGAGGCAAAGAGGCTCCAGGTCTTTCTCATACCCCGCCCGTTCGAAGAGATTGTAATGGGGCTGCATTGTCTGGTACCGCGGATACCCTTTCCGGTCACTCGCCTCAAGTGACGCAGTAAGCCGTTCAGCAGTCAGGTTTGATGCCCCGATCGCCCTAACCTTTCCCTGCTGCACCAGGAGAGCGTATGCCTCCAGAGTCTCCTCCACGGGCGTTTCCGGATCGTCATGGTGGGTCTGATAGAGATCGATGTAGTCCGTTTGCAGGCGCCGGAGAGAGTCTTCCGCCGCCCGGAGTATGTATGATTTCGAAAGCCCTTTCTTCTCCCGGTCAATTTCGCTCCCCACCTTCGTCGCGATCACCACGCTCGCCCTGTTTCCCCTGAGCTTCATCCACTTCCCGATGATCGTCTCCGATTCGCCCCCCCTGTTCCCGGGGACCCACGTGGAATACGAGTCCGCAGTGTCGACGCAGTTGAACCCTGACGCCAGGAACGCGTCCAGCAGACCGAATGCCCCGGGCTCATCAACAGTCCACCCGAAGACGTTACCGCCGAATATCAGGGGCGCGATCTCCAGCCCTGAATTCCCGAGAGTGCGTCGTTCCATCGCATTAAACCCTTCATTGCAGGTGTCGCAGTGCATGGGGATCGGCGACCCCGGTCCCCCCGGTACGATATGATTCTGAAAGTAGATAAAAACCGGGCGATTCACAAACCGGTTTTACAGCCCGGATCCGGCGTCCGGGGAACTCCTCAGAATGGATTGATGTCCACGGTTCACCTTCACACCACGCGCGCCGTTGGCAACAGACGCAATGACACGAGCGGTAGATTGCCCCGCCTGCGGCGGGACGCAAAGAGCGCGCTTCGCTCGCAAGACTCGCAATGACAGCGGCTCGCGATGAGAAGCGATGTCATCTCCTGCGCTGGGGACGGAAGACGAAGAAGCTGCGGAAGACGCGGAACATGAGGAAAAGCATGAACCCGATGGCGGAATAGTAGATGTAGTGCTCCCGTTTCTCAGCTCCGACGGAGAAGAACTTCACCGCGGTCAGTATTCCGGCGCCGATCATGTACAGGGGACCCATGTTGAAAAATGTCCCCTCCTCCACGGCGCGGAAGTCGCGGATCTCCCTGCGCCCGAGCGCCTTCTGCGTGACGGCCATGTGCAAAAGGTTTTTGATGTGAAACGGATTGCCGTCGGCACTCGAGAGGATCTCCTTTCTGCACATCACCGGGTCCACGACGTTCAGCGGGTAGTGCTTCATGAGATAGGTGATGAGCCGGAGAGCAACCGGATCCGGAAGACGCTCCATGGGAATTCTTTCAAACGACGCCCAGAAGCAACGGAACGCCTCCACGTCCTTCGTCGCCGCAGCTGCGCCGCACATAACGGTGATCTGGAGGAGGGACTGGAAGAACGGGAGGCAGGACAGGGAGATACTGTCAAGATTGGCCACGAATACATGGTACTTCTTTCTGCTCCGGACAATGTTCTTCAGGATCTCGGATTGCATCCCCTGCACCCCCAGGCGGGTGAATCGATGTCTCACCCCTCCCCAGTCATCCCGTTCGCCGGCGGATTCCATTTTCAGGTCTTTGTTCCGATAGAGCCCGCCCGCCATTTCCCTCAGACAATCCCCCAGAGGCACGGGCGAACTCAGCGTGAGCACACAATCCCTCCGGACGAGGAATCCGCCAAGGGGAAACTCCACGCGGTATTTCGCGCCTGTCAGCAGAAGTCTCGCCTCGTTCATGAGGCTCGACTTTCCTATTCCGAACTGCCCCACGAGGAGTGTGTGCCGCCCTTCGTTCAGGTTCTTCAGAGCCCGGCGCAACTCATCCTCTCTCCCGAAAAACACCTTGTCCCGGCGTATGTCTCCGGTGCCTGACCGGTTCTCCATGGCTCACCCGTGCCGGAGAACAAAACCACCCGCGGTGAGCGGAAGTGAGAGGAAACAACCCGCAGGCCCGAACCGGTTTTTCACGACCGAAAGAGTCCTTACGGCCGGGCTCTCCTCGGTCATCCCGATGGACAGAACGCAATCCACCGCGTGCTCCAGCATCTTCGGGCCGGCCGCCTGCATCCCTTTCGTGACCTGACCGACGACGAGGAGGACCATCTCCTTCTCCTGCGCGAGCCTGCGGAGCAGGTAGGTGCACTTGCGGATCTGGGCGGTGGTCCCGGGGAGGGAATCGGACAGGTCGGTATACACGGTCTGGATCGAGTCGATCACGAGGAGTCCCGGCGGAGACTCCCGCACGTGGGAGACCACAATGTTCGCGTTGGTCTCGAACATGACCGCGATCGCCCTCGAATTGATATGGAGCCTGTCCGCCCGGAGTTTAAGCTGCTGTACAGACTCTTCACCGCTGACGTACAGCGATCTCTGTGCGGAGGATTCCAGGAGCTGGAGCAGGAGCGTCGATTTTCCCGCACCCGGAGGGCCGGTCAGCAGGAGCGAACTTCCCGCTACAAACCCTCCTCCCAGGAGCGCATCAAACGCATCCACGTGTGTTTGTATGCGTGAGACAGAGGATGCTACAACATCCGGAAGCGGGAGGGGCGGAGAGCCCCCCTGGCTCTCCTCCCGGGACTCCCTGACCGTCATCCATGCGCCGCACCAGGGGCAGAGGAGACGGAAGTCGTCGATTTCGTTCTCACAGCGTGTGCAGCGGTATGGCATGCGGGTTTACGACGGAAGCCGTTTGATGAGAAAGACCAGCTTCTCTTTTCCATTGAACTGCGCGCGACGGACGTCAAGGAGTATCCCGTCGAAGGTCGCGCGGAATTCCGATTTGAGCGCATGGATACCGGCCTTCGCCCGAAGCCCGGCATCCGCAAGAGAGAGCCGGGCGATGTCGAGGGCAATTCTCCCCACGATGAGCCGCCTGGCCGCGATCAGCTTTCCGAGCGCGCGTTTCGTCCTGTCCCATTTCAGCTCCGTTCTGACAAGGGAGGCGGACGAGGCAAAACCCCGCCGGACCAGATCGCACGCATTGCCGCACTCCAGGGAATCAGACCCGGAGGCCAGCGCCGCGTCTGCGATCCCGCGGTCCAGTTCGACGAGTCTGGCCTGTTCCTGACTCGTGGTGCTCTCGCGCTTCCGATCGTTCAGCGACTTCTGCTCGTCGAATACTGTGGGAACGGTTCTGATGGCCAGTATCTCCCCCGCACGGACGGTATCCCCCTTCTGCTTCCGGAACTCGACTGTCTCGCCGGGGGTCACAATACAGGTGAGGAGAATCCCCCCAGACGGCGGAGGGAAGTCCGCATTCAAGGGACCCGATGATCCTTCTTTCCTGACGGTCTTGACGGTCAGCATCCCGCCGGTGGCCAGCACGTTTTCAAGGTTCAGGTCCCTCAGGTCGCATCCCCTGGCATAGTTCATCCGGATCCGCATTCCCGATCCGCTGACCGGGCTGAAGCGCCGGAGCCGGGTTGGGATGAGCAGATTCCCGTCCGTCACGACTTCACCGAACAAAAACGATTCGGCCAGTGTGTCGTCGGACGCCGCGAGGGAGCCGAGAAACCGGGAGCTCATTTCGACATTCCGAACGGTGGTACGGGCGGGCTCCCCTCTCACACAGACGATGTTGTCCGCACTGTAATCCGATTCGAAGTCCCTCCCGACGGTGTGAAGACTGCCGTCCGGTCCTTTGAAGACCAGTGTATGCGGGTTGAGCGCGCCGACGACCTGGAACCTCCCTCTCAGCGGCTCACCGGTCATCTGGTCGTGCACCTCCATCGATGCGAGAACAATACTTGAACGGGCATATACTTCGTAATCTCTGACGGCGGATTCAATCGTGTGCTGCGCGACGCGGATAAACCGCTCATAACCCTGATCCGCAACAAAGAACGCCGGGAGACAGGCGGTGAAGAACAGAATGCCGAGTGCCCGATCGATCTTCGATCCTGTCGCGACCCTGAAACGATGCGGAGAATTGCCGTCGAAGGGAAAAACACAGCGAACCCGCGAAAATGGGTAGAAGAGACGCACGCCATTCGGCGTGCACGTATCAAGGAGAGGATGGGAGACATAGCCGACGAAAAAGCAGGCAAACAGATCGATCCCCGCCAGGAGCGGGAGAAGAAAGAGGAGCAACAGCAATGCCGCAAACGGGAGCGAGTGGGTGAGTGTCCTGTGACCGAACTTCCGCTCGATCAGCCGCGTCAGGGGAGGGAGAACGCGCCCGATAATGCTCGCGCCCGTGTCGATGTCGGGCAAGACCGAGGCCACCATTACCGCCAGTGCGTTCAGGGCCGTCAGGCCGACCCCGGCAGTCGTGAGGAGAAGGAGATAGAGGAATCCCGCAAATCCAACGTGCGTCGACGCTATCATGTATGGCACTCACGCACAAAGAGGATCATTCTCCCAGCCTCTGGTAGCAGCTCTGCACCCGGGACTCGGCGCCGTGTTTCCGCAGAAGTTCATGGTTGGCGTCGTAAAGGTTTTTTATAATCTCCATCGCACTTGCTCTGACCCTCTTCCTCCTGATGAGCCGGGCATGATGCACGCATTCTTCAAATACCCCGAGAACGTGGTCTGCATATGAGGGGGTAAAATTGCTGGGGACTGCCATCTCGAAGGAGGAAGAGGAATCGTACAAGCTGCTTTGCACTTTACCGGCTACCTTCCCGCCGTATATTTCGAATACGGCCATCCGGAAGTCCTGTAATGCATCTCCGAATACAGCGACCAGATCTGTCTGACAGGATTCCTTCGGAGGAACTGACTTGAGCGGAGTGCCATGGGGCGGCTCCTCCCTCTGCCCGCCCCCCGCTCCATCAGTCTCCGCGGGAGCGATTTCGACAACATCCGTCGCCGGTGCGTCCTCCTCCCCGGCCGGAGATTCTCCGATGAGACTCTCCACCCGCTGCCGGATCAGAGCGTTCAGCTCCAGATCGTACACAATCATCCTCCCCTGTTTGAAACGGAAAGCCTCCTTCACCAATTCCTCCGCCGAATGAAAACGGCTCAGGACGATCAGGGGGAACGGGTCGGACGGGCGGTCGATCTCGAGGATTCCGTTCTTGCACCCTGTCCCGATCAGGAGAGAGGATAGCTGCTTTCTCGAGAGCCGGTCGATCACAACATTGACGCTCGGGACGGAGTGAAATGTCCTGCGAAACCTGTCGAATCCCTGCCGGGAAACCGAAAAAAGGTAGACCCGGCATCTCATCCCGCAGGCGGCCAGGCCCATTTTCACGGATTTCTCGCTCAGGAGTATCCGGAGCTCATGATGGAGGCCGGCATATTCCTCGACATGATCCCCCCGCACAAAAAGGATATCAAAGACCTCGGGGGTATCCTCGTAGGCGATGACGATGTATCCGAATTTTCCCGGCCCCTGGGACGCAGGGAGAAGGAGAGGATGCACGAGCCCGGCATCGACGCCGTAGATTATCTCGAGCGCGCCCGAGATCATTCCGGAGGCTCCTCCCCCCCGAGCCTCTTCATCAGATCATGCACCTTCATCTCGAGCGCCGCCACCGTGTGTCTCAGACGGATCAGCTCGATCTTCGCCCCCGCCAGGGCGTGGAAATCGGCGCGNNAGTTCCTTCCTCTTTCGTTCGAGTGCGAGCAGGGCCAGGGACTGCCTGCGGATGAGAAGAGAGAAGCGGGTCTCGGTTTCGGCCAGGTGGAGCTCGGCACGGGTCCGGTCCGAACCGTCAAGAAGCGCCGAGAGGGAGAGCTCAAATGTGAGCCTGTAGGAATCCTTCGGGATGATCAGGGCTCCGCCGGCATCCTGGAACGCCAGATCCCGGATCCCGAGGCTCCCGCCGAGCGAAACCCTGGGGATGAGCCTGTGCCAGAAGCCCGACGATTCGACGAGCGAGCGGGCCTTTGCAATCTCGAGCAGCGCGAGATGCCGGTACAGCGAGTCGAGTCCGGGTGAAGAACTGAACGAGACGTCCGTTGCACCGGCTGCCTTGCCAGCGGGGTCCGCGACCTCCTCGGGCTGATCAGGCTCGGACTGGCACTTCACCCGGCACGGGAGCAGAAGAAGGATGATCGCGGCGAGGATTGTCACCGGCATGGTATCTCCCCCCTCCCCCCCACCGAGGGGGGAGATTTACACGCATCAATGTCCCGTGACCGTTTCACGGAGTATCGAACCGTCCTGCCTGCCGAGCGACACGACGACCCTCCAGCTCTCGTCCGGCAGGTCTGTCCGGGTCTGGAGCGCACCGGTGGCGAGGGCGGAGCTCGTCGTCCGCCTGATGAGCGCCTGGTTCTCGTCGGTCACTTCAGTCACGACGCTTCCCGCGCTGGCGAAACGGGAAGTTATGCGCACCGTCTGATTGACCTGGTCCGTCACGCGTGTGACAACGGGAAGCCGGAACGTGTACGTCTCGGTGACACCGTTCCTTAGGACGTACGTCGTGATTGTGTCACGGGAAGCAGGACGGACTTCAGTCGTCGTGGTCTGCGAAGGCTGATCGCCGCGGAAGTTTTCGTAGCTGTCGAATTGCTTCACCTCGCTGACGATCCNNTCATCGATGGCATCGAAGAGAAGCTGCTCCCCTGTTTCAGCCGTTTCGATTGTCTGCCCTTGCGCCGGTTCCGTCGGATGCGTTGCCTCCTTGCGGCAACCGAAAACGAGAAAAAGCATGCAGACGAGCGAGAAGACCGCAAACAGGGCCGGCGTCACGAACGGGTCCCTGCGAAGACGGAGAATCCAACCAGGTCGAGTGTAGTTCATTGCTTCCCCCGAGTGTGAGTGATTGGTGCGATCAAAAATGAAAAACGCGGACAGCCGCCTCGAACTGCCGGTCTTCCACNNCCGGACGCCGGGCGTCGAACGATCGAGAATGTGACGCGGGCGGGCTGATTCAGGGTATAGAGTATCTCGGTGTTCCGCCTGAAGGAATCGAATGCCCCGGGGGAAAACCTCAGGTTTGCGATGACGTCGGCATCGTTCGCCGATGTCGGCATCCTGCACCCGGAGATTGCCAGAGCGGTAAGCACGACGAGGGCGGCGGGTCCCGGCGATGGAAGGAGTGTCATGGTGTTTACCGGCCAGGTGGCACATGAGTGTGAGTCCAGGAGATTAGACGCACGGGGGGCTCATTTTCTTACAGGCGGTAGGAAGGTGCCGAAGACCCAGCAAACAATAATAAACAGTACTATACTTGACATAATAGGAGTAAATTACTACATTGCCGGCGGCAGAAAAAACGAACCGTCATAGAAGGCACACAATGAATAACCAGGGTTTCAGATTCGCAGGACTTCTCCCGAGCCTCCAGAACAACGAAGAGTACTTT
>PMND01000064.1 GCA_003161955.1 Ignavibacteriota bacterium
ATCGGCGGGTCCATCAGTGATCTGATCAGGTACAATCTTCCCGGAGATTACTTCGCGCTCTACCCCTCAAGGGTCCGCGCTCTCTCCGTCGGCGATCTGACCGATGCGGCAAAGAAAGTCGTCCGTCCGGAGGGGCTTACGTGGGTGATTGTCGGGGACCGCGCGAAAATCGAGGCGGGGATCAAGGAGCTGAACTACGGGGAACTGCAGTACATCGACAGCGACGGTACCCTCGTGAAGTGATGTAGATTTCCGGCGGTGGTGCCCGGGGCGCCACCGCCGCTTTTTACACCTTCTCCCTTTTCTTCTGTTGCAGCAGCCACTCGTAGAGCCCGGGGTTCTGGTACGTTTCCGTCCAGCAATCGTGCCCTGCTTCCGGGTACGCGGTGAACCTGACATTTCCTCCAGCAGCCTTCAGGTTTTTCACCATGCTCTCCTCCCGTTCGAAGGCGATGACGGGGTCCTTCTTTCCGTGAAATACCCACGTCGGGACGTCTTTCAGGACTGACACCTTTGTCGAATCCCCCCAGCCGCAAATCGGGGCGATTGCGGCGAAGAGGTCCGGATATGCGATGGCCGTGTTCCATACCCCTTTTCCGCCCCTGCTGATGCCAGTCAGGTAGATCCTTGACCGGTCGACGCTGTGTCGTTCCAGTATTCTATCAACCAGAGCTTTGACAACCGGCACCGACCAGTCTTCGTCTTCGGGGCATTGTGGCGAGACGAGTATGAACGGATACTTTCTCCCCGCTTCCACGAGCATGGGAGGGCCGTGTTTCCTGACGAGCCCCAGGTCGGTCCCCCGTTCGCCGGATCCGTGCAGAAAAAGGACGAGCGGCCATTTCGTCCCTTCCGTGCCGTAGCCGTCCGGGAGATAGAGGAGGTATTTCGCATGCACATCGATAGTGACACGGTCGGTGAATTCCTGAGCTGCCTGTTTCCCCTCCATGACGGAGACTCCTTTCGCCGCCGCCCTCCGGTCGGCGGAGAGCAGGAGATCCGAGCCGGTCCGAAGGGAGCCCTGATTCTTACCTCTCCTTCAACTGCCCTGCAAGCATCCAGTACGGGTAGAGCCTGGGAGGCTTGCTCAACTCATCCAGTCTCTTCACCTCTTCCGGCGTCATCTCCCAGTCCGTCGTCCTGAGCGAGTCCGAGAGCTGTTCCCCGGTCCTGGCGCCGGTGATCACCGACGAGACCCCGGGTTTCCTCAACAGGTAGTTGAGAGCCGCCTGTGTGATCGTGGCGTGGTGGTTCCCTGCGATTCTCTCCAGCTCCTCGACGATGACAAATCCCTTCTCTTCGTCGAACTGCAGGAACTGGTCTTTCGGGTTCGTCCTCCTCGCTCCTTCGGGCCGTGGTTTTCCTCTCCTGTATTTGCCTGTGAGGAAACCTCCTCCCAGCGGACTCCATGTCAGTACCCCGAGGTTCTGGTCGAGGCAGAGCGGAACCAGCTCGTTCTCGAGTTCTCGCGCTACAAGTGAATAGTAGGCTTGCAGCGTGACATATTTCTCCAGATGCTGCCGCTCGGAGATGGCGAGTGCCTTCATCAGCTGCCAGCCTGTGTGATTTGATGCGCCGATGTACCGCACCTTTCCCGTTCGGACCAGGTCGTCAAGCGCCCGGAGCGTCTCTTCCTGCGGGGTCCGTGGATCGAAACTGTGGACCTGGTACAGGTCGATGTAGTCCGTCCCGAGCCGCTTCAGGCTTGCATTACAGCTCTCGATGATGTGGAGGCGGGAGAGGCCGATGTCGTTGGGTCCCTTCCCGGTCCTCCCGCGCACCTTCGTTGCCAGCACGATATCCTGCCGCTTCGTCCCCAGCGCCTTCCCGAGAATCTCCTCAGCAATGCCTTCCGAATACACATCCGCCGTGTCGAAGAAGTTGATTCCCCCTTCCATGGCCAGATGGACGAGCGCAGTCGCCTCTTTTTGTTCGAGCGCGCCGATGTTGGTCCAGAAGCCTCTCCCGCCGAACGTCATGGCGCCGAAGCAGAGTTCGGAGACCTTGATCCCGGTGTTTCCCATAAATCGCATTTTCATGATGCTTGCCCCCTGCTGTGGAGAACAAATGTACGGGAATTCTCCCGCATTGTCACTACGGGTTCCGCGCAGGGAGGACTTGCAACAGGGGTCCCCTTTCGATATGTTGCATCTCACGGAACGGTGCGGCGGGATTCGACAGGAGCGATCTCCATGAAGTTTGCGGGCCTCATTTTCTTTCCGATCGCGTTCGCCCTTGCCCAGGTCTCCGGCGTCGCGCCGGACGCGCGGACGGGATTTCAATCGATCAATGCGGATGACCTGAGGTCCTATCTGACGTATCTGGCGTCAGACGCGCTCCAGGGGAGAGAGACGTCCTATCCGGGCGAGAAGCTAGCCGCGGCATTCATCGCCGGCAATTTCAAGACCTTCGGTCTCCGGCCGATGGGAGACGACGGCACGTACCTGCAGCACTACAGTGTGGAGCTTGTCGGCGTGAGCGACTCGACGACGATTTCCGTCAGGAACGGAGGGGCGGAAGAGAGGTTTCGCTGGACGGACGATTTTATCGCACTCGCCGGCCGCGACACGAGTGTCTCAGGGCGTGTCGCCTGCGTCGGCTACATGGACAGCAAAACGCCTCCGGAGGCACGAGCCGGGCTCGCCGGGAGGGTGATCCTCGTCTTCTCGGGTTCCCGCGCGGGAACCCTCCTCCGTGCTCCCGGCGTGTCGTTGAGAAGGATCTTCGGCGGGGGGAGGCGAGATTCGGGTACGGTGGCGAGGCTGATCGTCGCAGACGACACCGGGGCGTCGTCCTATCCCATGATTGTGTCGCAGATGTTTTCCGCCGGCATCGGCCGTCCCAGGATGGTGTTGAAGGGGGAATCACAGAGCGCGGGACGATCCGGTCCTCTCACGTTCATTGTGTCGCCGGCTCTTGCGGGGGCCATCCTCCGCTCGGCGGGCTCCTCACTTGAGGAAGCGCGACGCCGCGCCTCGGCGGATTCCCTCTTTTCCCCGATGATGATGGATCAGGTGACGGTCGCTCTCGATGAGAAGACGGTGCGCGAAGTGAGGCGGGCTGAAAACGTCGTAGGACTGCTTGAAGGGAGCGACCCGGTCATGAAGAACGACGTCGTCGTGTTTTCGGCGCATTTCGACCACCTGGGCAGGGGGGTCGGCGGTGCGATTTATCATGGAGCGGACGACAACGGCTCCGGGACCGCCATGGTGATCGATCTGGCGCGCGCGTTCGAAAAGAACCCCGTGAGGCCGCGCTGCAGCCTCCTCTTCCTGACGGTCTCGGGGGAGGAGAAGGGGCTGCTCGGTTCGGCGTACTATACTTCTCACCCCGTCGTCCCGCTCGAGAACACCGTGGCGGACTTCAATACGGACATGATCGGGAGGGTGGATTCGGTCCACCAGGCCTCCGGCGCCGGTCCGTACACATATCTGATTGGATCAGACAAGATCAGCACGGAGCTCGACAGCATCCTCCGTGCGGCGAACCGGGAATCCAATAACATCGCGCTCGACTACACATACAACGACGAGCAGGATCCGAACCAGTTCTACCGCAGGAGTGACCATTACAATTTTGCAAAGCATGGCGTCCCTATCGCGTTCTTTTTCACCGGGGTTCACGCCGACTACCATCAGCCGACGGACACGATCGACAAGATACTCTTCGACCGGATAGTGAAAATCGGACAGGTCGTGTACTACGCGGGCTGGAAGACTGCGAACGTCCACGGGATGCTGCGGAAGGACGGGACGGGGAGCGGCTACCGGGAGACATCGTCCTCGCGGGGCGACTGACCGGGAATCTCACGGGGTCGGAAACAGCGGGGGGAGGATCAGGACTTGACAAAATGAGTCCGCGGCGTTACATATAGTCACCCCTGCCTCCTTTCATGGAGTGCAATTGACGGCGGTTTGTCGGTTTCGGGTCCGCGCGGACTATCGTTGTCGCCCGGGTTGAAAATTGACAATGAATCGCGAAGGAAACGAGATTGAAGAGTCCGGGCCGGTCTGGGAGGTTCCTGCAGGAGGACGTGCGATAAATCCCACATGAGAAGATCACCCCGAAAAGCCGGCCGGACCAGTTCCGGACATCAGCGGAAGTCAGTGGCTCCCGCCGCCGGAGCGTCGACCGCAAACCACCTGTCGCTTGAAGGGATGCACGGCAGCATCAGTGTGCCTCCCCTTGAATCCGGCTTCTGGCGGCAATGGCGGGCGTTCGTCGGACCTGCGGTGCTCGTCAGCGTTGGGTACATGGATCCGGGCAACTGGGGGACCGACCTGCTCGGCGGTGCCAGGTTCAAATATGATCTTCTGTGGGTGGTCGGCGCTGCCAGCCTGATGGCGATCTTCATGCAGGTCATCGCTGCGCGGCTGGGTGTGGTGACAGGGAAGGACCTTGCGCAATGCTGTCGTGACTGGTATCCGCGCTGGACCCGCTGGCCCAACTGGCTGATGAGCGAATCAGCGATTGGTGCGTGCGACCTGGCCGAAGTCCTTGGGAGCGCCGTCGCGCTTAATCTGCTGTTTCATATCCCTCTCCTCTGGGCGGTCATCATCACGGGACTCGACGTCCTGCTCCTTCTTGCCCTGCAGCGATTCGGCATGCGCACAATCGAAGCCGTCATCCTGTTGCTCGTAGCCACGATTGGTGTTTGTTACTTCATCGAGCTGTTTGTTCTTCCCCAGACGCAGCCCGGTTTCGTCGAAATGGGGCGGGCTCTGCTGTCTCCAGGCTTCCGTCATCCGGGGATGATATACGTGGCGATCGGGATGATCGGGGCGACGGTCATGCCGCACAATCTCTATCTCCACTCTGCGCTTGTGCAGAGCCGCCAGCTCCAGCAGGATGAGGCGTCGGTGAAGCGTGCGATCCGGTTCAATACGATCGATTCTACCGTTGCCCTGACGATTGCCTTTTTTGTCAACGCGGCGATTCTGGTCCTCGCCGCGATGGTATTTTTCGGCAAGGACAGCATGACGGTCCCCGGGGGAGGGATCGTCAGGTTTGGCGAAGACGCCGATTGGATTCGCATCGCGTTTCTCACGCTTGCGCCTCTGTTGGGCGTGTCTGCCGCGAGCACTCTGTTCGCCGTCGCGCTGCTCGCGAGCGGTCAGAGCAGCACAATCACCGGCACGCTTGCAGGCCAGGTGGTCATGGAAGGGTTTATGCACTGGAGGATCAGCCCATGGTTACGACGGCTCATCACCCGTGCCCTGGCCATACTTCCGGCCGTTATCATAATCGGAATCAGGGGTGAGAGCAGCGTGAATGACCTGCTGACGCTCAGTCAGGTTGTTCTCGCCCTCCAGCTCCCTTTCGCCATGTTCCCGCTTCTCCAGTTCACTTCCTCCCGGGAGCGGATGGGCGCATGGAGGAACGGTTGGTTCCTCCTGATCGCCGGCTGGGGGAGTGCGCTTCTGATTACCGCGCTTGACATCGTCGGTCTTCCCGACTCATTAAGGACTGCCTGGCAGGTCATCACCGGTGGATGAACGAGATCAGCAGAAAGGTGTGGGAATGTACAAAACCATTCTTGTGACTCTGGACGGGACGCCGGGCGACCGGACGATCATTGATCACATCAAGAAGCTCGCGTTGGTCCTGCACAGCCGGCTCGTGTTGTTGCACGTCGCCGACGGGTGGGCGGCGCGTACGTTCGGTGCGGATGCCGTGAGCCCCGAGATCGTTGAGGACAAATCCTACCTGAAGGACGTCCAGTCGGAGTTTCTGGCTGCCGGTATCAAAGCTGACGCACAGTTGGCGTACGGCGATCCGGCGGATGAGATCGTCAAATGGGTCCAGAAGGGGGATTGCGATCTGGTCGCAATGACGACGCACGGGCACCGTTTCGTTGCCGATCTGTTTCTCGGGACGACGGCCACCCGGGTTCGACACAGCGTGGGAGTCCCCGTGCTGCTCCTCAAATCCAGGGGAAAGCCTTCGTGATCGTTTGTCCCCGTCCGGACGCGGGAATTCTTGTCTTGACATTCATCCCCATAGTCCGTACACTTCGTCAGTTCTCAAACACTGTTCTTTGATCTAACGATTGTCGAGATATTCCTCCCTCCCCGCGGGGAGGAATGAATGCAACTTTGGAGGTGCACCTGGATGAGAAGCTCGACCAATCGAGTCACACGCCCTCCCGCCCCCTTCGCAGCGAACGAGATTTTTCCCTTTTTCGACACATTCACCGCAATTTGTTCCGACTACGCTCCGCCCGTCCTTATCAGTCCCCCTGACGTTTTCCCCCTGCACGATTTCAGACCCGACCCATAACCAACATTCCCCACAAGAGGAGGTACTCATGAAAGGCAAAACTGCAATCATTGCGGCAGTTCTTCTGTGCGCCCTGGCGCCTTGTACCGTATTGGCTCAGATGAAAGACAGCGACAAGATCGCGCTCATCGCCCGCGGGAAATACCTCGTGAATCTCGGAGGTTGCAATCATTGCCACTCACCGAAAGTCATGACCCCGAAGGGGCCGATGGTGGATGAGACCCGTCCTCTCTCCGGATCCCCGTCCGTCATGCCGGTGGCCCTCCCTCCGGATGGGATGCTCGCGCCTGACAAATGGGGAGTGGCGACAACGATGGATTTGACTGCATGGGCCGGGCCGTGGGGTGTCAGCTTCGCGAAAAATCTGACGCCCGACAAGGAGACCGGACTTGGGAGCTGGACGGAGGCAATCTTCATCAAAGCTCTCAGGACAGGCAAGGATATGGGTGAGGGGCGGCCGATTCTTCCTCCGATGCCCTGGGAAGATTTCGGGAAAGCCAAGGATAGTGATCTGAAAGCCATATTTGCGTATCTCCAGTCTTTAAAGCCGGTCAAGAATGCTGTTCACGATCCTATTCCTCCGGCAGCAGCTCCGGGCGGCGGGCACTGATTCATGACGGGGAGGAGGCTTCCCATGAACATCCAATGTCACAGACTATTTCTCGCGGTAGCGTTGCTCCTCGCGGCCGCGTTCGACCATGCACATGCACAGGCCCCGTACCGCGGGACAGGCGTGCAGCACGGCGGCACCGTGAAAGGATCGGTCCGGCTCTCCTCTGCTCCTTCGGGGGAATCATTCGATCGGATTACTAAAAACGAGGCCGTCTGTGGAAAACGGAAGCCTTCACCCCGGCTCCTCACGGGAGCGGGAAGCAGCGTCAGGTTCGCTGTTGTATGGATCGACGGGATCGCTCAGGGGAAGAAATGTGAACCTGCCGGGACCGCGGCGCTCACGCAGCGGAAGTGCGAATACTGCCCGCATGTCCTGGTCCTGCGCCCGAACGATGAGCTGGAGATTGTAAACGAGGATCCCATTCTCCACAATGTTCATTCGTATGACATGAGCAAGAATCTCCGCTCGGTCTTTAACATCGCCCAGCCTGTACGGGGCTATCACACCCACGTGCGGGGGGAAAGTCTTTCGGGGATCAGTGCGATGATGACGACCTGCGACGCCGGGCATCCGTGGATGAGCGCGTACATCATCCGCGCATCGAGCCCCTATTGCACGCTGACGGATCCGGACGGGCGGTTTCAGCTTTGCGACGTCCCTCCGGGGACATACACGCTGAAAATGTGGCATGAGGGGGTCAGTGCCCGCAACTCCTCGGGAGGCCCGGGTACTCCCCCCGTTGTCGAGGAGCCGTATGTCGAGTCACGGCAGATTACAGTGCGGCCCGATGAGACGCTTTCGGTTGATCTTGTCTTCTCGCTTCGGCCTGCGGTCGCGTCGAACTAAATGATGCGTTCGTCACAGCGTCGCCCTGCCTTCCGGGGAGCCTGCTGCTCCCGGACGGGGCGATCTGCTTGGCTGAGACTATGCTCGGCCCGACAATCTCTCACTCGATGAACATGCGGCCGACAATTCTCCTCGCCATTCTTCCTCTGATGTTCTTCCCTCCGATCCACGGTCCAGATCGGCTCTGCGACATCGTTATCCGGAATGCCGTTATCTATGATGGGAGCGGCGCCGCGCCGTTTCACGGGGACGTTGCCCTCAATGCCGACACAATCTCCTCCATCGGCTCGCTCGGTGATCTGCGTGGAAGGAAGGAAGTCGATGCGCACGGCCTTTCGGTCTCCCCCGGTTTCATCAACATGCTCAGCCACGCGGAAGAGTCGCTGATCGCCGACGGCCGGTCCGAAAGCGATCTGCGGCAGGGGGTGACACTCGAAGTGTTCGGGGAGTTCTCCATGGGGCCGCTGACCGACACGCTCAGGGATGAAGCGGTCGCCATGCAATCGGACATCATATATCCGGTCGGCTGGACCACACTGGGGGGATATCTCGATACGCTTGCCGGCAGGGGGATCTCGACGAATATCGCCTCGTTTATCGGTGCCGGAACAGTGCGTGCGAATGTCCTCCGGTACGCAAAACGCCCGCCGACGGAAGAAGAACTCCGGAAGATGAAGGCGCTCGTGCGGGAAGGGATGGAGGAAGGCGCGCTCGGCCTCACCTGCGCGCTTCTGTATGTTCCCGACGTCTACATGTCCACCGCGGAGCTCACGTCGCTGGCAGCGGTGTCGTCGGAGTACGGCGGCAGGTTCACCGCCCATATCAGGAGTGAGGGGAAACATCTTGCCGGGGCTGTCGGCGAGATGATCACCATAGCCCGTGACGCGCATACCGGAGTCGAGATCTATCATCTCAAGGCGAGTGGGAAGGATTCCTGGCCCCTCCTCGATCCCGTCCTCGACCGGATCGAAGCGGCCCGCGCGGAAGGTGTGGACATCACGGCAAATATGTATACATACACGGCAGCCGCCACGGGACTCGATGCCGCCATGCCCCCCTGGGTACAGGAGGGAGGATACAATGCGTGGGCGGGACGATTGAAAGACCCGGTGATCCGTGATCGGCTGAAGAAGGAGATGACGACGCCGTCTGATGCGTGGGAGAGCCTCTACATGGAGGCAGGCGCCCCGGAGAATATCCTCCTTGTCGCATTCAAGAATGAGAAGCTCAAACCGCTGACCGGAAAGACGCTTGCGGAGGTGGCGGCAATGCGCAAGACCTCCCCCGTGGAAACGATGATGGACCTTGTCGTCGAAGACGGCACGAGGGTCGGGACGATCTACTTCCTCATGTCGGAAGAGAATGTGCAGAAACAGATCCGGCGGCCGTGGATCAGCTTCGGCTCCGACGAGGGGTCATACGCTCCGGAAGGAGTATTCCTGAAATCCAATCCGCATCCCCGGGCGTATGGCAACTTTGCGCGGCTTCTCGGGAAATATGCAAGGGATGAAAAGCTTCTCTCGCTGGCCGAAGCGGTCCGGCGGCTGACATCCCTCCCGGCGGCGAATCTGAAACTCCCGAAACGGGGATATCTTCGTCCCGGCTATTTCGCGGACCTGGTCGTCTTCGATCCCGATTCGATAAGAGACCATGCAACGTACTCCAACCCCCATCAGTATTCAACAGGCGTCGTCGATGTTTTCGTCAACGGCGTCCAGGTTCTGAAAAGCGGCGAGCATACCGGTGCAAAGCCGGGCAGGGTGGTCCGCGGCCCCGGGTGGAAACCTCGTCGTTGACGGAGCTAGGTTTTCGCCCCGCTCTCCTGTGGCTGCGCCACGACGAGTAACCCGAGTGCGCCGAGGTCGCTGAAAAGGAGGGGAGCGAACACGGGAGCGAACGCCAGAATCCGCTCCAGGCTCATCTGCCCGGTTCCCGCCAGGTCTGCCGAAAGATGAAAACCGAACCCGAGAATCCCCACGAGCACCGCTCCGATCATTGTCCAGAAGTACACAAGTTCGTCCCCGCGCGACCACGTTTTTGAGATCGCGACGGTCATGACGACCGTCGCAATTGCGCCGTTGCGAAGTGTCTTCGGAATTTCTTTCGGCATGGGGGGCCCTTGCTCTAGCGGTTCTGCATCGCTCCAATGCGCATACGAACATGCCGTCGTTTCGCTATAAGTGCCGGCGGAAGAAGGACGCTGAACTCCGACCCTCTCCCGACTTCACTTGTCACGGTAATCACGGCTCCGTGATCCTGAACGATCCTGTTCACAATCGCCAGCCCCAGTCCTGTGCTCGACTCTCCGCCCGTCGTCCTGACGCTGATCCGCTGAAACGGCTTGAACAGCGTTTCAACTTCGGAAGCAGGGATGCCCTGTCCCTGGTCCTTCACGCGAAGGGAGACTCCATCCTCTGCCAGCGTGAGCGACACAAACGTTGTCGTGTTCGGATGTGAAAACTTGATTGCATTCGAGACCAGATTGTTGAGCACTTGCTCCATTTTCGGGCCATCAATCCAAAGGTCCGGGATCGCCCCGTCATGAGTGAACTCCAGGGTGATATGTTTGTGTCCCGCTATCACGGCCTGCGGCCCGAGGCTGTGCGTCACAAGCTCGACGAGGTCGGTGGCCCGGGGATCGAGCGGGAGGTCTCCGGTCTCAAGTGTGGAAAAAGTCACCAGGTCATTGATCATTCGGAGCATTGAATCGCTTGAGTCGTAGATGACCTTCACAAATGTCTGCTGTTCCGGTGTCAACGTGCCGGCCGCATCTTCTATCAGGAATTCGCTGCACGACTTGAGCTTGCCGATAGGGCCGCGGATCTGACGTGCGGCCATGCCGAGAAGCCGGTTTTGGGCCCTGCTCGTGTTCAACTGCTCGAAATCCTTCTTTATAATCTCCACACCATTTCCTGTATATCTGGCCGCTTTCAGGGGCGTGCTGAAGTCGCTCGAGAAGAAGCGAAAATTGAAGCGGAGTATACCTAACCTGACAACAATCTACAGAGAGGGGAAAGGGAAGACAATCGTCCAAAGGGATGACAAAGGAGTTAGCCCGAATTCGCCGAAACGAGGGTGGAAGTAAGCCGGAGCCCCTGTCCGGGAGGGAGGCGCGTTGTCGCACCCCCGAACCTCCCGGATCGCGTCAGGGAGTGACCGGGACCCCGTAGTATTTCTTCTGAAAGCGGAGGGCGACGTTCACGAGGCTGATCAGGACGGGGACCTCGACGAGGGGCCCGATCACGGTCGCAAACGCCTCTCCGGAGTTGATCCCGAAGACCGCCACGGCGACCGCGATCGCGAGCTCGAAATTGTTGCTGGCGGCGGTGAACGAGAGGGTGGCCGTCTTTGAATAGTCCGCCCCGAGCTTCCTGCCGAGGTAAAATGACACGAAGAACATGATGACGAAATAGAGCGTCAGCGGAATCGCGATCCGCACGACGTCCAGTGGTATCCGGACAATATATTCTCCCTTCAGCGAGAACATGACCAGGATCGTAAAGAGCAGCGCGATCAGAGTCACGGGACTGATCCGGGGAATGAACTTCCGCTCGTACCACTCCTTCCCCTTCAGGCGGAGGAGCGAGAACCGCGAGATGATGCCGGCGAGAAACGGGATCCCGAGGTAGACGAACACGCTCTGCGCAATCTGCCCTATGGTGATGTCGACTTTGAACGACTGGAGTCCGAGCCACCCGGGGATGACCGTCAGGAAAACGTAGGCATACAGCGAAAAGAAGAGGACCTGGAACACCGAATTGAAGGCAACGAGTCCCGCCGCATACTCCGTATCTCCTTTTGCCAGCTCGTTCCACACGATGACCATTGCGATGCACCGTGCCAGTCCCATGATGATAAGCCCCGCCATATAGGCGGGGTGATCCGGGAGAAGGAGTATCGCCAGCAGGAACATCAATACAGGCCCGACGATCCAGTTCTGAACGAGCGAGAGCCCGAGTATCTTTGTATTCCTGAATACGTCCCCCAGCTCCTCGTACTTCACCTTTGCGAGCGGGGGGTACATCATCAGAATCAGTCCGATCGCGATCGGGATATTCGTCGTTCCGGATTGAAACTGCCCCCAGAAGCCGACGATCCCCGGGGCGGACCAGCCCCAGAGTACTCCGGCGGCCATCGCGGTAAAAATCCAGAGCGTCAGATACCGGTCAAGGAATGAGAGTCTGCGACTGAGGGTGGACATCCGGTTACTTCCCTTTCATGTCGGGGAGAAGTTCCAGCCGGTAGAAAGCCTCAAACCGCTTGTGGATTTGATCCCGCACCCTGCGGAATTCAGCCAGTATCTGCTCGTCGGTCCCCGTGGTGAACGAGGGGTCGTAAAACCCCATATGGAGCCTCCGGCGCACATTTCCGGAAAAGACCGGACAGGTCTCTTTCGCGTCGTCGCATACCGTGATCACATAGTCGAACGGTTGCTTGAGGTACTGCTTGACGTTTTTCGGGGACGCCTTGCTGATGTCGATTCCCGCCTCCTTCATCACTTCGATCGCCTTTGGCTGGACATACCTGGCGGGATACGTCCCCGCGGAGTGGACATCGATATCCCTGTCGAACGACGCAAGAAATCCTGCGGCCATCTGGCTCCTGCAGGAATTGCCGGTGCAGAGTATGAGGATGCGCATCAGAGTACAAGCTCCATGCAGAGTGCCGATTCCGGGCAGGCGCCCTTGAATTCGGCGGATTGTTGGAGAGCCCCCGTGATCGTGTGTCGCCCCGTTTTTCGGAACCCCCGTGCGGCAAAATAAGCCTCGGCGGTCGTTGTCAGAAGTATGAGCCGCCTGATCCCGAGCGAGCGCGCTTCATCGACCAGACGGAGATACAGGTTCTTTCCGATCCCTTTCGACCTGTGTGGTTCACGCACGGCGAGGGAGCGCAGGAGGCCCTCCTCGCCGTACTGTTCAAGACCGACCACCCCCGCGAGCGATCCCCCCACCCGGGCAACGAAAAAGTGTTCCAGGTGTGCACTCGCTCCTTCGATCGGGAGCCCGGACCCCCTCAGGAGCTCCTCGATCTCCCCGATGTCCCCGGGGCGCGCCCTCTCTATCACCGGAGCGTTCATCTGGTTCCGCTCACGGTGATGCTGTGCAGACCGAACCGGACCGTCGCATCAAGCGCATACGGTTTGTCCGAAACCACGGCAACGTCCCTGAAGCCGGTTGCCCGCGCGATGCCAAGGTACTCCTCGCGGTCTAGCGCCCCGGCGACGCATCCGGCCCATTCCGCCAGGTCTTTCCGGACCTCCTCGGGGATCTGGCCGACGGAGACGATGTCCGAGACGGTGAATTTTCCTCCCGGCTTCATGACCCTGTACATCTCGGCGAACGCTCGTGCTTTGTCCGGGACGAGGTTGATGACGCAGTTGCTGATGATCCGGTCGACGGACCCGGGTGCTACCGGCAGGTTTTCGATCTCCCCGAGCCGGAACTCGGTGTTCGCAGCCTTCAGCTTTGCCTTGTTCGATTCGGCGCGCTTGATCATCTCCTCCGTCATGTCCACGCCGATCACCCTGCCGCTCCGCCCGACCTTCTTCGCGGCCAGGAAGACGTCGATGCCCGCTCCGGAGCCCAGGTCCAGGACCGTCATCCCCTCTTCCAGGTCGGCGAACGCAGTCGGCGTGCCGCACCCGAGCCCCAGGTCTGCGCTTTCGCGGACTTCTGCGTCGACGTCAGAATAGAGGTCGTTCATCGTAATGGTCCCCGCGATGCCGGCGTCGGTGCCGCACCCGCATGTCGGACCACAGCAAGACCCGGATTTCCTGGCAATCTCGCCGTACTTTTCCTTTACCGCCGATTTGATCTCGATGTCAGACATTGTTGGCTCCTTCAGTTTTTATTCGTCATTGCGAGCGGAGCGAAGCAATCTCGCTCTCGGCCAGCATTGGTTTCACCACAGAGTACGTTGTGCAGCATCCCTTTCTGATCCTGCTTGCGAGCCTCTCCGCATCCTTGCGCGCGACTGCGTCAGAACGGAGAATGTCCGCGAGGAAATCCAGCACCTTCCTGTGCCCATCATTCCGGGGCTTCGCGATCGAATAAAGCATCCAGAGTCCCTTCTTCCTGTCGTCAACGAGACCCGCCTTCCTCAGGTACGCCAGGTGCCTGGAAACCTTCGTCTGCGTAAAACCCATGACCTCCTCGATGTCGCAGACACACAGTTCGCCTGAATAGAAAAGCAAATTGATGATCCGGAGGCGCGAATCATCTGAAAGGGCTTTAAAAACGGGCGCGAAAGACTTCATGGCATGGTCCCTGGAAACTATATTCGTCTATACGAATATACTCCGGGAATGTTTCAGAGTCAAGTGAAGGACTAGTCCCTCTTTCATCCTTTTGGTTGATTCATGCGGGCGCCCCGCTTGCTATTCTTCATCAATATCAATGAGGTGAGTGCATGGAACCAAATCAGGTGGTCGTTGGCGAGTATGACAACGAGATAGACGCTGAAATCGCAAAAGGACATCTCGAGGCCTCGGGCATTGAAGCGTCCATCATCAAAGACGATGGGGGCGGGATGTTTCCGTCGCTGCAGAATGTGGACGGCGTGCAACTGCTTGTGGCGGAAGCGGAGGGAGAGGAAGCCAGGAAAATACTTCAGGCATGAGGGTCAATGTCTCGCTGCAACAGTCTTGCTGGCCGACCGCCACACCAAGGGGAACCGATGAATGACGATCCGCAGGATCACCACCTGAAGGGAGACTCAGGCAACGACGGTCTTCAAAAGGACCATCGACCTTACTGGAAACATGCGCATCAGGATTGGCGTGTCTGGGTCGCGGTGTTTGTGATGATTGCAGGCATGGCGATCTATGTGATGAGCGATGATTTTGCGTTCCTGCCTCGCAGCCGGCCTCAGCCGCCGGTATCAGGCGCCCAGTCGGCTCGCTGATACTCCCGCGATTTCGCTCTCCCGGCATGGAGGTATGCCCGATCAGCCTGCATATCTTCACCCCGGGTGTTTCCTCATTTACCTCGCCGCTGTCCCAGGGCGGTGTATCCAGTTTAAAACGCCGCTTCGGGAAATAGCATTTTCGGCCTGGCGTTTGGTTGGCGATGTCATGCGGTTTCGTATTGTTGATGGGTTCAGTATTCCCATCAGCTGCGGAGGAAACGTGATATTTGGGATTTTCTGCGGGAGCTTCCCGGGGTGTGGGAAAAGAGCGGGGTGTGTTATATGTTGGCGAGAACCTTTTCCAAGCGCTGCTTCACATCTGCAGCGATGGCTTGAAGTGCTTTTTTGCCGACCAGCGGAACCATCGTCATCGGGTCGAATGCCCCGACGACTGTCTTCCCCTCCTTTTCATACACGATGACGTTGCAGGGGAGGAGCAGGCCGATGTTCATGTCAACCTCGAGTGCCCCGTGCGCAAGCGGCGGGTTGCATGCCCCGAGAATCACGTACTTGGCGAACTCGACGTTGAGCTTCTGCTTCAGCGTCTCCTTCACGTCGATCGTCGTCAGGACGCCGAAGCCCTGCTTCTTGAGTTCCTCTGTCACACGCTGCACCGCGGCCTCGTATGGCAGGTCCACTGTGCGGGTAAACCCGTACTCCATGTCCGGCTCCTGCGTGTGGACCCTCTAATTCAAACCGCAAACTCCGCCGCAGCACGATGCATCGCCGCAGGGGGGGATCGATTCCGCTTTAGAGCTCCCCCTGACGCTGACGCTTGCCGCTGAGATCAGCCGCACGTGTCGTGTCGAGCTGCACTGCGGACAGACAATATCGTCTTTGATTTCACGCACTTTGTGGAACACGTCGTACGTTGTGCCGCAATCCTCACATTTGTAGTCGTATATCGGCATCCTTCTGGCCCCCTGAGTATGGTCCGTCACTCCATGTGTAATGCCCAAATATGCAAAAAGGGTCGGAGAATAGCCACGTGCGGCGTTGTCCCGCCCGGATCGGCCGGCCTGTCACAAAAACAACGCATCGCAAGAGCCAAAATGCTATATTTGACGGAATTCCCCCGGGTGGCCCCCATACAGAGGAGACCTAATGAAAAACCCCCCGCTCACCGTGATACTGTTCGCACTTCTGTTCAGCTTCCCACTACCCGGCGTCGCGCAACAGAAGAATCTCTCCCCAGCCCTCTCATCGCTCGTGAATACAGAGCGGGAGTTTGCTGCGACGAGCCTGAAAGAGGGGATTCGCGCGTCATTCATGAAGTACTTCGCGGACGACGGGATTTCGATTTCTCCGAAGCCCCACATCTATAAGGAGACAGCGCTAAAAACGCCTCTCCCCAAGAATCCCCTTGCCCGGAGGCTTTTCTGGGAACCCATCGTGGCGGATGTCTCCTCATCCGGCGACCTCGGGTACACGATGGGGCCGGCCTCTCTCAAAGACAGCGCGAAACAGGAGGTTCCCTCCTGGTACGGGTTTTACTTTTCGATCTGGAAGAAGCAGAAGGATGGAACCTGGAGGGTGGCGGTCGATGCCGGAACAACTTCGACAAAGGTCGTCGAGAAGTATTTCGGCCAACAAGTGACCCCTGCAATTCACGCGTCGTTCACATCGCGGCTGAAAACCCCGCAGGGGAAGGCTGCGGTTGCCGAGCTTCTCAATTGTGATAAGGCGTTCTCGGGGAGCGTGGCGGCGGGAAGTGTCCGGAGTGCCTATCAGAAAGTCCTCGATCCGCAGTCCCGCGCTCTGAGAGAGGGACTTGTCCCGCTCGCGGGAAAGGAAGCAATACTCGCATACCTCGTCAAGGGGACGGCGATCCGATCACTCGAGCCGATGCACGCGGGCGTATCCCGGGCCGGGGATATGGGTTACACGTACGGTGCTTACCGGGAGAGCAAGAATGTGAAAGCTCCTTCCGGGTACTACACGCGCGTGTGGCGGAGGGATGCGAAAGGGGTCTGGAAGATTGTATTTGAATCTGCTTCCCTTGTGGAGTGACTCCGCGGTGTCCCCGGCCTTATACACCACACCCATGCCGCCGCCGATGTGCTGAATTACACTGTAATGGGAGAAAACCCGGCCTATCATCTTCGGCGAAGAGGGAAAAGTGTGCGCAAAAGCAGGTGAAGGACGGGATGGAATGCAGTGAAACAGCCGGGCTGTTGAATTCTGAGGCGGGATTTAGTACAATAACAAGGCAGCCAATCCGCTATTTGAGATACTGGGGCCCCATCAATCAAACGGATGGGGCTCCCCCGTTGTTGGCAGTGGGAATCTCTCACTTCGGAGTCCGCTGAAATCGACCCATGCGAAACACGATCACATTTCTGTTGGACGGGAACCCGGTGGAGATCGATTTCTCCCTCGAGAAATCGGTCCGTCCCACCACGACGCTCCTGAACTACCTCCGTTCACTCCCTTCCCACAGAGGCGTGAAGGAAGGCTGCGCGGAAGGGGATTGCGGTGCGTGCACTGTGGCACTGACCGAGCGGACTCCAGGCGGCGCTCTTCGCTACCGGGCGGTCGACTCCTGCCTTCTGCTCCTCCCCATGATCGACGGAAAGCAGGTCATCACAGTCGAGAATCTCCGGTCCCCGGCCGGGTCGCTCCATCCGGTGCAAGAAGCGATGGTGGAACACCACGGGAGCCAGTGCGGGTTCTGTACTCCCGGGTTCATCATGTCGATGTTCGTCCTTTATAAACAATCCGCGGCTCCCCCCCGGGGGGAGATCGAGGACGCGATCACGGGGAATCTCTGCCGCTGCACCGGATATCGCCCCATCGTGGATGCTGCGCAGGCTGCGTGTGCCCGTGGTCCGGCAGATCATTTCACCGCGATGGAAAAAAGTGTCCTCTCCACGCTCGCATCGTTCCCGCACGGCAGCATAGAGATAAGCACGCCTGGACAGAAGTACTTCCGGCCGGCGACGCTGGAAGAAGCGTGCCGCGCGCTCGCAGAATTCCCCGGTGCCTCCGTGATTGCCGGTGGAACCGATGTGGCGCTTCGCGTCACGAAGCGTCACGAACTCCTCGGGACTGTCGTCGATCTCGGTGCTATTCCTGAACTGAGGCAGGTGAGCGGATCGAAGGAGGGCTTGGAGATCGGGGCCGGAGTCCCGCTTGCCGATCTTCCTTCTCTTCTTGAAGGGAAATACCCCGCCCTGGCGGGGACGCTCTCCCTGTTCGCTTCCCGTCAGATCCGGAATCTTGCGACGCTGGGGGGGAACCTCGGCTCGGCCTCCCCCGTCGGCGATACATCCCCCGTCCTCATCGCCAGCGGTGCGGGAGTCACCCTGCAAAGTGTCCGTGGGACACGGCAGGTCCCGCTGGACGGTTTCTTCACCGGGTACAGGAAGACGCTCCGGGAACCTGATGAGTTGATACTGTCTCTGCGGCTTCCCCCGCCGGACGGTGCGTTTATCCGATCGTACAAGGTGTCGAAGCGTCGCGATCTTGATATCGCGACACTGAGCGCCGGGTTCCGCCTCACCGTGGACGGTGGGGGAGACGTGGAATCGCTGACGCTTGCGTACGGAGGGATGGCCGAGCGTACGAAAAGGGCGGTGAAGACCGAACAATACCTGATCGGGAAAGCCTGGTCGCGAGATCGGGTTGAAGCGGCGGGGGAATACCTGAGTCAGGATTTCCGCCCAATTACGGACGTCCGGGGGTCCGCTGAGTTCCGGATGCTTGCGGCAAAGAACCTCCTTCTCAAGTTCTGGCTCGATTCGAAGGGCTGACGTATGGGCACAGTGAAACAGGGTGAAAGCCCCCCCCACGAGAGCGCCGGACTTCACGTCACAGGTGAAGCCGTCTATATCGACGACATCCCCCCGCCGTCCGGACTCCTTGTGGGGCGGGTCTGCTACAGCCCCCATGCTCACGCCCGTATTCTGAGTATCGGCCTTGACGCCGCCCGTGCTCTCCCCGGGGTGCGTGCAGTCATCTGTCACCGCGACATCCCCGGGAACAACCAGATGGGACCGGTGATCCATGACGAGGTCTGCCTCGCCGGGGGGGAGGTTCAGTGCGTCGGCCAGGCGGTTGTTCTCATCGCCGCCGGGGACGATGAAACGGCCCGTCGTGCGGAGAGTCTCCTCAGTATCGAGTACGAAGCGATCGAACCGGTTCTCGATATCGAAACGGCGATCCGGAGGAACAGCCTCCTCGGCCCCGAGCGGACGATGCGCCGGGGGGACCCGGAGACGGCTCTTCGATCCGCTTCGCATCTGATACGGGGTGAGCTCCGCACGGGAGCGCAGGAGCACTGGTACCTCGAGTCCCAGTCGTGCCTCTGTGTTCCCGGGGAAGGGCGGGTGATCACCGCCTTCAGCTCCACGCAGCATCCCTCGGAGACGCAGGCGGTGATTGCGGAAGTCCTCGGCCTCCCGGTCCACGACGTTGTCGTGGAGGTACGCCGTCTCGGCGGAGGGTTCGGCGGGAAGGAAACCCAGGCGAACCATGTCGCCGCATGGGCGGCGCTCCTGTGCGCTGCGACGCGCCAGCCGGTGAAGATCCGTCTCTTCCGTGATGATGACATGATCATTACGGGGAAGCGCCACAGGTTCCTGATCCGCTACGAGGCGGGGTTCGACGATAGTGGACTTCTGGACGGCGTGAAATTCGAGCTCAACTGCGACGGGGGGATCGCCTCCGACCTGTCGTTTGCTATCATGGAGCGAGCGATGCTCCATGCAGACAACGCGTATTACATTCCGCACATGAGCGTCGAGGCGAGGGTGTGGAGGACGAATCTCCCTTCGAACACTGCCATGCGCGGTTTCGGCGGCCCCCAGGCGATGGCGGCGATGGAAACCGTTATCGACAGGATTGCCCGCGAGCTCGGGGTCGATGCCGCGGAGATACGGAAGCGCAATTTCTACGGGACGGTTGACCGGAACATCACGCACTACGGCCAGACCGTCGAAAACAACCGCCTTCACGCACTCTACAACAGGCTCTTTGTCTCCTCGGAGTATGACGCGAGGAGGATGACCGTGGAAGCATTCAACGCGGCACACGAATTCGTGAAGCGCGGTCTTGCACTCACCCCCGTGAAGTTCGGGATCTCGTTCACGACGACGTTCCTGAACAAGGCCGGTGCTCTCGTGCACATTTACAGGGACGGGAGCATACTCGTCAATCACGGCGGCACCGAGATGGGGCAGGGGCTCCACACGAAGATCCGCCAGATCGCCGCGAAAGAATTCGGTGTGGGGATCGACGCGGTCAGGGTCAGCGCGACCAACACTTCGGATGTTCCGAACACCTCCGCGACAGCCGCCTCTTCCGGCACGGATCTTAACGGCGGGGCCGTCCGTGATGCCACGACGACTCTCAAGTCCCGCATCGCATCGTCTCTCGCCGGATACTTCAATGCGGGCCCGTCGAAATCCACCCCCCCGGCATCGACCCATGACCAGATGACGGCCCCCGGGGACATCGAATTCGCAGACGGTATCATATTCGACCGGAAGCATTCGTTGCGCCGGATCTCGTTCGCCGGTGCGATGGACCTGATGATCCGGCGCCAGATCAGCCTCAGTGCGACCGGCTTCTACTCCGTCCCGGAAATCGGATGGGATAAGGAGAAGGGCTGGGGCCGTCCGTTCAACTACTACGCTTTTGGGATGGCCGTGACGGAGGTCGAAGTGGACACGCTGAGCGGCTCTCATACCATACTCCGGACCGACATACTGTACGATGCCGGCGAATCGCTCAACCCCGCAATCGACATCGGTCAAATCGAGGGGGGGTACGTGCAGGGGCTCGGCTGGTGTACGACGGAGGAGATCCTCTGGGACGGGAAGGGGAACCTGCTCACNNGTCTCCGCGGTAGGGAGACACAGGTTCGAACCGGACTTTCAGATTCCCGCGACGAACGAAGTCATCGCCCTCTCTGCTGCACGATTGAGCGCCATGTCCGGGAAGGTGCACGCATGAGCGCGCCGGCAACCGGGTGCGTCACGGACCTCGTCTGCCTTCTCTGCGGCAGGCATGTCCCTGACGGTAACGTTCAGACCTGTCCTGTATGCGGTGCGGAGGGGATTCTCGACGTCCGGTATGACTACGATCGCGTTGCGAAGACGCTGACACGGGAGTCGCTTTCCAGCCGGAGCGTCAACCACTGGAGGTACGGGGAGCTCCTCCCGATCTCCCCCCTGGCGGCGAAGCCCCCGTTGGCTGTCGGATGGACTCCCGTGTACGAGGTTCCCCGGCTCGCGAAAGAGGTGGGAGCAGGACGGCTCTTCATAAAAGACGAGGGGAGAAACCCGACCGCCTCGTTCAAGGACCGGGCGAGTTCTGTCGCCGTGATGAAGGCGCTGGAGTTCGGCGCCCGCACCGTCGCATGCGCGTCGACGGGGAATGCCGCCTCCTCTCTCGCGGGACTTTCTGCTTCCGTCGGCATCAGGAGCGTCATATTTCTACCGGAGCGGGCCCCGGAGCCGAAAATCGCTCAGCTCCTCGTCTTCGGCGCAACAGTGGTGAAAGTCCGGGGGACATACGAACAGGCGTTCGATCTCTGCCGCGCGGCCTGCGAAAAATTCGGGTGGTACAACAGGAACAGCGGCACCAATCCCTTTTGTGTGGAAGGGAAAAAGACCGCCGGAATCGAGATCGCCGAGCAATTCGGGCCCTCGGTTCCCGACTGGGTTGTCGTCTCCGTCGGGGACGGGTGCAGTATCGGCGGCATCGGAAAGGGACTGGATGAAATGCACCGCCTGGGGTTCATCCCGCGGGTCCCGCGCCTTCTCGGGGTCCAGGCTGAAGGCGCCCGCCCGGTGGTGAACGCCTTCGAATCCGGTTCTGATCTTGTGCCGACGGCTGCGGACACGATCGCCGACAGCATCGCGGTTGGCACTCCCCGCAACTGGCGCCGTGCCCTCGCAGTCATAAAGAAATCAGGCGGCTCCATGGTCGCTGTCCCCGACGGGGAGATACTCGAAGCCATCAGGATCACCGCACGGCTCGGCGGCGTTTTCGGCGAGCCTGCGGGTGTGGCGGGCGTTGCGGGGCTCCGGAGGGGGAGAGATTCAGGCGTGATCGGGAGTGAAGAGTCGGTGCTTGTCGTGATCACGGGGAATGGACTGAAGGACATCGACTCCGCGCGCAGGGCCTCGGGTGAGCCGATCAGCATTACCCCTGAAATCTCTTTTCTCGAAAAGGCCCTTTCGGAAAGGGGGGTCGCTGTCCCCTGAGCACATTCGGATGAGAACGCTCCTGAAGAACTGTTTTCTCGTGACGCTCGATCCTCCTTTTGCAGGGAAGGGTGACCTCCGGATCGATGGAGAGAGTGTCGCGGAGAGAGGCGATACTCTCCAGGTGGTCGCGGGGGAGGAGACGATCGATCTCGGGGGGAAGGTCGTCATTCCCGGCATGGTCTGCGCCCATACGCACCTGTATTCGAGCCTCGCACGCGGGATGAACCCGCCGCGGAGGAAGCCTCAGAATTTTCTCCAGGTCCTCCGCCGCCTCTGGTGGAAGCTGGACCGGGCCCTGGACGACGAGTCCGTGTACTACAGCGCTCTGGCGGGAGCTCTGGAATCTCTCAAATGCGGGACGACGCTTTTGTTTGACCACCACTCGTCGCCGAACGCCATCGCGGGCTCGCTCGACATCATCAAAAAGGCGCTCGCCGATGTGGGGCTTCGCGGCGTCCTCTGCTATGAAGTAACCGACCGTGGAGGGAGGAAGGAGAGGGACGCGGGTCTGGAAGAGAACCGGAGGTTCCTGGCGGCGACGGGAGGGGGGAGCCGGTTCCGCGGCCTCGTGGGAGCTCATGCGTCCTTCACGCTCGGGAAATCGTCGCTCGAGGCATGCGCCGAGCTTGCCGCAACATGCCGGACCGGTGTACACATGCATGTCGCCGAAGACATATGCGACGTCCGTGACGCGCGCAGGCGGTCCGGCTCCGGTCTCATTCGCCGCCTTGAACGTGCGGGGATCGTCCGGGAAGGATCAGTCTTTGCGCATTGTGTCCATCTCCGCCCGGCGGAATTCCGCGCGCTCGAAAAGGGAGGCGCGTGGCTTGTCCATAATCCCCGGTCGAACATGAACAACGCTGTGGGGCACGCCCCCGTGCAGCTTTTTCCCGGACGGAGCGCTCTGGGGACGGACGGTTTCACCGCGGACATGTTTGAGGAGGCCCGTTCCGGTTTCTTCCGCGCGCAGGAGGATCCCGGCGGGGGCCCCGGGAGGATCCCCGGGATGATCGCCGGCGGCTGGAGACTCGCCGCTTCGATGTTCGGGACTCCATTCGGCTCCCTCTCCACGGGTGCCGCCGCCGACCTCGCGGTCCTGGACTATGAACCCCCGACGCCTGTCACTGCAGCAAACATCCCGGGGCATTTCCTCTTCGGATTCGGTTCCTCCTCCGTGGAATCGGTGATGGTCGGCGGGAAGTGGGTGCTCTGGAACCGGAGTCATCCGATGATCGATGACGAGGCCGTTATGAAACGGGCGCAGGATGCGGCGGGGCGGTTGTGGAAAAAACTAACATAAACGGGCGATGGATTCGAACAGGCAAACGATCATAGGAAATTCCGAGCGGCGTGTCGACGCATGGGGGAAGGTCACCGGGACGGCGAAATTCGCCGCCGACTATTCTCTTCCCCACCAGTTGTTCGGGAAAGTTCTCCGCTCCAAGCACCCCCACGCGCGTATCGTGTCGATCGATACGGGGAAAGCGGCCGCATTGGCCGGTGTCGAAGCGGTTCTTACCGCGGGAGACATACCGGGGAACAGGACGTTCGGCATCGTCGTGAAGAACCAGGAGATACTGGCCGGGGAGAAGGTCCGCTATCTCGGAGACGGCGTTGCCCTGGTCGCCGCCCGCTCCATTGAGATCGCGAGGGAAGCACTCCGCCTGATCGACGTAGTGTATGAGCCGCTCCCGGTCGTCTCCGATCCGGAAGTTGCCATGTGGGAGGAAGCTCCCCGGATTCACCCCGAGGGGAACGTCTTTGTCCATCACAAGGTCCGGAAGGGGAACATCGAGAAGGGTTTTGCCGCGTCCGACTTCGAGATCCAGAGGAGGTTCAGGACGCAGTTCATCGAGCATTCCGCGATCGAACCGGAGGCGGTGCTCGCGGAACCGGCCGAGCATGGAGGAGTGAAGATCATCGGCTCGATACAGAACCTCTTCTCCAGCCGCCGTTCCGTCGCCGCCGCCCTTAACCTGGACCTGAACAGGGTGCAGCTCGTGCAGGCCACGCTGGGGGGTTCATTCGGGGGGAAGGATGAGGTGATGACATCGATGTGCTGCCGGGCCGCGCTCCTGGCCCTCGCGACGGGCCGTCCCGTCAAGATGGTGAATTCACGCGAGGAGTCGATGCTGGAGAGCTACAAGCGCCATCCCTACGCGATGTACTACCGGTGGGGGGCAAAAAAGAACGGCACCATTACCGCCATGGAGATCCGGTGCATCGCGGACGGGGGGGCGTACGCCTCGATGAGCCCGTTTGTCACCTGGCGGAGTGTCGTCCAGGCGACGGGGCCGTACGCCTGTGAGAATGTGAAGACGGACGTGTACGCAGCTTACACGAACAACAATTATACCGGCGCAATGAGGGGGTTCGGCTCCCCCCAGGTGAATTTCGCGATCGAATCGATGATGGATGAGCTCGCCGAGCGGGTGGGGATGAATCCTCTCGAAATCCGCCTCAAGAACTGTTTCCACCGCGGGTCGGTGACGGCGACGGGCCAGAAGCTCGACCACGTGGTCAGCCTGCAGGAGGTCCTGGAGAAAGCTGCCGGGGGGATCGGGTTCGAGGAAAAATGGAAGAAGTACCGGGCCGCATCCGAGGGGACGCACAGGAGAGGGGTCGGGCTGGCCTGCAGTTACCGGGGAGTTTCGCTCGGTGCGGAGGGGGCAGACGCGGCGGAAGCCGTCGTGTCGGTGCAGACCGACGGGAGCGTCATTGTGTCCTCCGGCATAACCGATATGGGACAGGGGGCCGGGACGCAGATGTCCCAGATCGTCGCCGCCGTCTTTGGTATTCCGATCGGACGAATTCAGTTCATGAACACGGACACGAGCCGCATAGCGGATTCCGGCCCCACGGTGGCTTCGCGGGGGACCATCATGGGGGGCGCCGCCGCGAAGAATGCCGCGGAGATAGTCCGCGCCACCCTCCTCGACGTTGCGGCGGGTATGGCGGGCCTTTCCCCGCGCGAGCTGGAAATGGCGGAGGGGTATGTCGTCAAAACAGCCGACAGGAGCCGTCTCGCATCTTTCGCGGAGGTCGCGGCCGAATGTTTCGAGAAAGGGCGGCCGATGCACGGCATCGGGTGGCACCGCTCTCCGAAGACGACCTGGGATGAGGCGACGGGGCAGGGTGACGCCTATTTCACGTTTGTCTACGGCGCCAATGCGGCGGAAGTGGTTGTGGACACGGAGACCGGCAAAGTCGATGTCGAAGATTTTGTGTCTGTCCACGATGTCGGCAGGGCGATCAATCGTGATGCGGTGCGGGGACAGATGATCGGCGGTGTGGCCATGGGTCTGGGCTACGGTCTCCTGGAGGAATTTGTGCTCGAGGATGGGATCCCGGCGCAGCATAATTTTGACGAGTACCTGATCCCCACCTCGATGGATGTTCCTCCCGTGAAGACCATCATTGTCGAGAACGAAGACCCCGCCGGTCCGTTTGGCGCCAAATCCGTCGGCGAGCCGGCGAACGAAATCGCAGCGCCCGCGATCGTGAACGCCATTTTCAACGCGACCGGGAAACGGATCACCGATCTTCCGGCGCACCTGGAGCGTGTCCATCTCGGCCACGCCCTTCGCCGGACCGGTCCCCGGGGATCCAGCGTGAAGGAGACCGAGCCAACGTACCCCGATCTTTCATGTAAAATCCGGCCCGCGGGACAATGAGACCATTCACGTATATCGTTCCCGGATCTGTCAGGGAGGCGGTAGAGGCCCTGCACGAGTACGTCGGCTCCGCACGCGTCCTGGCGGGGGGGACCGATCTCCTCGTCGAATGGCGTCACCCCGGTATCAGGATGCCCGGGGTGGTCGTCGATATTTCCAGGATCGAATCGCTCCGTGAAATCTCTCTTGAAGGGCGCGATATCCTCCTGGGGCCGCTGACAACGCACGGGAAGTTGATGCGCTCCGATATCATCTGGTCGGGTGCGCCGCTGCTCGCCTCCGCCGCCTCGACGATCGGCTCGCCTCAAATCCGGAACCGGGGGACGCTCGGGGGGAACATCATGAACGGNNTCGGTTGACGGGGACCGTGAATGCCATCTCTCCGGGTTTTTTAACAGGCCCTATGCGACGATCGCCACGGGGGAAGAGCTCCTGACACGGATCCGGTTCCCGGCCCTCCCCCCGAGGACGAAAACTTCGTTCGTAAAACTGGGGAGGCGCAATGCGCTTTCGATCTCGCGCCTGAGCGTTGCCGCCGTTGTCTCTGTCGACGATTCGGGTGTCATCATCGATGCCCGGATCGTCCCCGGGGCCGTCCATTCCGTCTGGAAAAGGGTGATGGAAGCGGAGAACCTCCTGATCGGGAGGTCCCCCTCCAGAACGCTGTTCGCCGAAGCCGGGAGAGTTCTCTCCGAGGTCGTCATTCGGGAAACGGGGAGACGGTGGTCGACGGAGTATAAAGAGCCCGTGATTGCCTCGCTCGTCCGGCGCACGCTGGAAAACTGTTTCGCCGACAACGACTGACATCCCCATGAACGCGACTGTCGCAGTTTCCTTCACGCTGAACGGGAAGCCGCAGGAATTGGACGTCCTCCCGAACATGACGCTCCTTGACCTTCTCCGTGAAGAGATCGGTCTGACGGGAACGAAGCGGGGGTGCGACGTGGGCGAGTGCGGAGCCTGCACCGTGTTGCTGGACGGACGGGCTGTGAACTCCTGTCTCGTGCTTGCGCCACAGGTCGACGGGCGGGAGGTGGTGACCGTCGAGGGACTGGCGCCGCTCGGGACCCTCGGTCCCCTTCAGGAAGCGTTCCTGGATCATGGTGCCGTCCAGTGCGGGTTCTGCACGCCGGGCATGCTGATGAGCGCGAAGGACCTGCTCGACAGAACGTCGCAGCCGTCGCAGATGGAGATCCGCGAGGCGATCGCAGGGAATCTCTGTCGTTGCACGGGGTACCAGCAGATTGTGGAGGCAATTGAAGATGCAGCGCGAAGAAAGAACGCCGCCGGATAAAACTGCACCGGGTGTTTTCGACGACCGGAGGGCTCAGGTGGAGGCCGAAAGGTGCCTCTACTGTTTTGATGCCCCGTGCACCTCCGCCTGTCCGGTGCATATCGATATTCCCGCGTTTATCGCGATGCTACGGAGCGGGAACGCTCCCGGGGCGGCGTGGCTCGTCAGGAACGCGAACGCTCTTGCCGACACGTGCGGCAGGATCTGCCCCTCCGAGGTATACTGCCAGCCCGCCTGCACGCGGGGGAAACAGGATGCACCCGTCCGGATCAGAGAACTTCACCTCTACGCAACCCGGTCGGAGCGGGCCCGCGAATTCCATCCAGGGACGTCTCCCCCGACGGGAAAAAGCGTTGCGGTGCTCGGGGCCGGGCCGGCCGGTCTCGGCTGCGCGTTCGAGCTTGCAAAATTCGGCCACCACGTGGACCTCTACAACGACGGTCCCCCCGGCGGCGTCCCCCTGAAGAGTATTCCTCCTTTCCGGCTTCCGGAGGAAGACCTTGTTCATGACACGGGAATGCTCGGCAGGTTCTTCACCGCGCATGACGGCACGATCGATGCCCCGGTGTTCGGCGGCATCACCCGGAATCACGACGCACTTTTCATCGCCGTGGGGCTCGGGCGTGACCGGTCGCTCGGGATCCCAGGCGAGGAGATGGAGTCTGTCTTTCCGGTGCTCGAGTTCCTCGAAACGGCGAAGAAGAGACCCCACACTCTCAGGATTGGTTCCCGGGTGATTGTCGTCGGCGGCGGAAACGTATCGCTTGACGCCGCGGCCACGGCAAGGCGCCTCGGGGCGGCGGAAGTCACGCTCCTGTACAGGCGCGGAGAGCAACAGATGCTTGTATGGTCGGCCGAGATCCGGGAAGCCCGTCGCCTGGGGGTCGAATTTCGTTTCCACGCGAAACCGTTTGAAATTGTGGGAAGGGGGCGCGTCGAAAGCGTGAAGTGCCGTACCATGCGTCCCGGTGGGGAAAATGACGATTCGGGCCGGCCGGTGCCGGTGGAGGTCCCGGGTGCCGATTTCTTTCTTCCCGCTGACTCCGTCATCGTCGCTATCGGTCAGGACGTCAGCGCGGACTGGCTCACCGGCCTCAGCCGGACGAAAAAGGGGTTCATTAGCGTCGACGGGAAGTTTCAATCCTCCATGGCAGGCGTGTTCGCCGGGGGAGACGCCGTGAGCGGGGAAGGGACGGTGGTCCGCTCCCTGGCACACGGAAAACAGGCCGCGCGTGCGATACACGAGTACATCATGAGGAAGGGATGAAGAGCGAACAGGACGGCGCCGCCGGGACCGCGCCCGTGAGGGACCTCTCGTACGAGCTTCTGGGGATTCAGATCGAGAACCCGTTTATACTCGCGGCGGGGCCGTCCACCGACGACATCGACATGGTCCGGCGGGCATTCAGCATGGGATGGGCGGGAGCTGTCCTGAAGACGACCTCCGTGGAGGGGACGCGTGTGGATCTCGCCTACCCGATGATCTCCTCGTTCAACCACGACGGGAAGCTTCTCTTCGGGATGGGGAACATCGATCTCATCTCAGCGCATCATATCGATCGGGTGGAGGCCACAGTCCGGACGCTCAAGACTGAATTCCCGGGAAAGCTCGTCGCGGCCAGCATCATGGCGGGAAAAAAGGATGACTGGCAGTCGCTTGTGGGGCGGCTCGAGAATGCGGGGGCGGACCTGATCGAATGCAGCTTCTCCTGCCCGCAGGGGAACATCGGCGAGGATCCGGGTAAAATGCTCGCGCAGAGCGTGGCGGCCACCGAGCTCACCGCACGCTGGGTGAAGGAGGCCGCACGCCGCATCCCTGTGTCGATCAAGATCACGCCCCAGGTCACGGACATCGTGGATGTAGCGAGGGCCGTGCAAAGGAGCGGCGCCGATGCGCTGACTGCATCCAATTCCGTGCAGGCGCTCATGGGGATTGACATTTATTCGTTTGTGCCCAACCCTCCGCTCGCGGGGAAGTCGACGTACAGCGGTCTTACGGGTCCGGCCATCAAGCCCATGACGCTCCGGACGATCGCCGAAATCGCCCGTCATGTCACGATACCCGTCCTCGGCACCGGCGGAGCGTCATCGTGGCGCGACGCCGTGGAGTTCATGAGCGTGGGCGCCCGCTGCGTGCAGTTCTGCACGCTTGTCATGCACCACGGCTTCCGGGTGATCGATGATCTCAGGAGCGGTCTCTCGAACTATATGGACGACATGGGCTTCTCATCCCCTCTCGATATTGTCGGGAGAGCCCTTCCGCATCTCGCCGTCCATGACAATCTTCCGCGGCGGGTGGTGCGGAGCGTGATCGACGAATCGCGCTGCATCGGGTGTGAGGTCTGCTATGTCGCCTGCCGGGACGGCGGACACGCCGCGATCGACAGGCGGGAGAGCCGGATCCCCCTCGTGAACCCGGAGCGATGCGTCGGCTGCGGTCTCTGCCCTCTCGTCTGCCCGGAGGCGTGCATCTCGCTCGCCGAGGCTTGAAGCCCGTNNGCGCCGGAGGCGCCACGAAGCAACCCGGCGCCACGCCGATGAAATCTAAATGCCAGCCTTAGATAGGATTGCACCCTCTGTCAAACATGAGCACATTCTCCCCGATGCCCGTATGAAATTCAAAATCATATCCACTCTGAAGCCGGACGTGATTGAGAGGACCGCCGCCCGCTGTCGCGAACGTGGTATCAGGATTCCGACATTTGCGCAGCTCCGGGATCCCGCGCACATTCCCGCATCCATCACCTCGCGCCTTGAGGGGGTCGGTCTCTCGGACGTGAACCCGATCAATCTATTCCGCATCACGTGGAAGAATGATGTCGCCTCCGGCTTCTACGGCAAAGTCAATTCCTTCGAGATACCCCGCGAGATCACCGGTGTCAGGGCGCGGATCATAGGGCTTGCGGGGAAGTTCTTCCCCACCGGGGCGCATAAAGTGGGAGCGGCGTTCGGATGCCTTGTCCCCCGGCTGGTCAGCGGCGAATTTGATCCCGGGCGCCACAGGGCCGTCTGGCCTTCCACGGGAAATTTCTGCAGGGGCGGAGCGTTCGACTGCGCTCTCCTCGGGTGCACACCGGTGGCCATACTCCCGGAGCAGATGTCCCGGGAACGGTTCGCATGGCTGCGGGAGATCGGTGCGGAGGTGATTGCCACGCCGGGATGCGAGTCGAACGTCAAGGAGATATACGATAAGTGCTGGGAGTTGAAGAAGGATCCGCTGAACATCATATTTAACCAGTTTGAGGAATTCGGCAATCCGATATTCCATTACAATGTGACGGGACCGGCGATCGAGGAGGTGTTCGAAGATCTCGGGCTTCCCGGAAGGCAGCCGGCGGCGTTCGTCTCTGCGACAGGATCCGCCGGCACGATTGCCGCCGGGGACTATTTGAAAAAGCGGTTCCCGGCCTGCAGGACAGTCGCGAGCGAAGCTCTCCAGTGCCCGACGCTCCTCATGAACGGCTTCGGCGCTCACCGGATCGAGGGGATCGGCGACAAGCACGTCCCCTGGGTGCACAATGTCATGAACACCGATGCGGTCGCTGCCATCGACGACGAGGACTGCATGAGGGTCCTCCGGCTCTTCAATGATCCCGAGGGACAGAGATGCCTCGGTTCGCTTGGCGTCCCTGAGGACGTCCGGCGGATGCTCCCTCTCCTCGGCATATCCGGTATCGGGAATCTCCTGGCTTCCATAAAGACGGCGAGGTATTTTGAGCTCGGCCCGGAGGCGGTCGTCTTCACGATCTTCACCGACTCCTCGGCGCTGTATGCATCACGACTGACGGAATTGGCGCAGGAACGGGGGGCGTACACGCAGACTGATGCGATCCGGGATATCGCGGGGCCTCTCCATCACCAGGGGATTGACTTTTTCAGGGAGCTGACGTATTACCAGAGGAAAGCGATACACAACCTGAAATACTACACCTGGGTCGAGCAGCAGGGGAAAACGCTGGAGGAACTCAACGCTCAGTGGGACCCGGAATACTGGCGCTCCCTGTTCGAAGACGAGGTCGCCGGGTTCGACCNNCCCTGAATCGATCCTTTCCGCCGCGAAGGACAATGAACGCTCCGTCGCCAAATTCCTCCGCGACCTGATTGCCATCAAATCGGTGAGCTCCCGGGAGGAGGAAGTCATCTCCCGCATCAGGGAAGAGATGGAGCGCTGCGCATTCGACGACGTCACGATCGACCCCATGGGGAATATCCTCGGCCGGATCGGCCATGGCAACCGCATCATTGCGTTCGACGCTCATGTCGATACGGTCGATGTCGGAAACGCCGGGAACTGGACCGTCGACCCCTTCAGGGGCGCCGAGAAAGAAGGTATCATCTACGGCCGCGGCGCCTGCGATATGAAAGGGGCGCTCGCCTCCATTGTCCACGGTGGCAAGCTGATCAAGCAGCTCGGTCTCGACGGAGATTACACTCTGTACGTTGTCGGGAGCGTTCAGGAAGAGGACTGCGACGGTCTTTGCTGGCAGTACATCATCAACGAAGATAAGATCCACCCCGAAGCGGTCGTCATAACGGAACCGACAAACCTCGGCATTTACCGGGGACACCGGGGGAGGATGGAGATAGAGATTCGTACGAAGGGGGTTTCCTGCCACGGTTCCGCCCCGGAGCGGGGAATAAACGCGGTGTATCGGATGGCGCCGATCGTGCTCGACATCGAACTGCTCAACGAAAGGCTGACCGGAGAGTCATTCCTCGGGAAGGGGACCGTGACTGTTTCAGAGATTCGCTCGACCTCGCCGTCACTCTGCGCGGTAGCTGATTCCTCGGCAATCCATCTGGACAGGCGTCTGGCCGCCACCGACACGCTCGATTCCGCTCTCCTCGAAATTCAGGAGCTCCCCTCCGTCAAGGCGGCCGGCGCGGAAATCGTCGTGCTGAACTACGATACTCCGAGCTGGCGCGGGCTCTCATATCCGACGCAGAAGTATTACCCGACATGGCTTCTTCCGGAGACGCATCCGCTCCTTGCTGCGGGGGTCGGGACGTTTGAGAGACTCTTTGACGCAAAGCCGAAGGTGGGCCGGTGGGTCTTCAGCACGAATGGCGTCGCGGTCATGGGGATGCACGGAATCCCGTGCATAGGATTCGGGCCGGGAGACGAGGTCTATGCGCACATGGCCACCGAGCAGATTCCCGTCGATCATCTCGTGAAGGCTTCCGCATGGTACGCCGCCTTCCCGGGAGTCTACCTGTCGGTGTGATGGCTCCGGGTCATCACGCGTGTGCCGGATCACTTTTGTTTTATCACACATATAACACACACCCACATGCCCTCCAAAAAGTCAACAAAGCTCCCGAACACCGTCCGCGGCCGTGATTACATCGAGACCCGCGATTGGTCTGTCAGAGAGATCGAGCTCGCCCTCGACACCGCCGCGAAGCTGAAAAAAGCATTCAGACAGGGAAACCCGACACGGTACCTCCCCGATAAGACGATATTCCTCTTCTTCTTCGACAAATCGACCCGCACCCGCAACTCGTTCGAAGCGGGGGCGACGCAGCTCGGGGCGCATGCGCATTTCATTGCCGCGGAGACATCCCAGGCTGCGCACGGTGAATCACCCAGGGATATGGGGACGATACTCTCGAGTTACGGCCACGCTATCGCGATCCGGCACGACCTGATCCCCGGGGAAGGGAACGCGTATATGCGTACGGTTGCCGAGCACGCAAGTGTTCCCGTGCTGAACATGCAGTGTGATATCGACCATCCCTTTCAAACCCTTGCGGACCTGATGACGATCCGCGAAGAATTCGGGAAGAACCTCCGGGGACTGAAGATCGCGGTTTCATGGGCCTATGCGCCGAGCTACGCGAAGCCCATGTCGGTGCCGCAGGGCCTCATCACGCTGATGACCCGGTTCGGTCTCGACGTCACGCTCGCACATCCGCCGGAGTACACGCTGATGAAGGGGCCGATGGAGTATGCGCGGGAAACGGCAAGGGAAAACAAAACGAGGTTCGAGGTCGTGGACTCGATGGACGAGGCAATACGGGATGCCGACATTGTCTACGCGAAATCATGGGGGATCGAATCTCTCTTCCGCAATCCGCAGGAGGCTCTTGAAATCTCGAAACAATACAAGAGCTGGATATGCGACGAGGGCCGGATGCGCCTTGCAGGCAGGGACGCGATCTACATGCACTGTCTCCCCGCCGACCGTGGCTTTGAGGTGACCGACGCGGTCATCGACGGGCCGCATTCGCGCGTCTTCCCGGAGGCCGAGAACCGGCTCCACACGTGCAAATCGGTCATGGCCCTGACGATGTGAGCCAACCCATGCCCGAACCACTCTCCGGTAACATGCCCCGGGATATCCCCGGAAAAATGATCGACGCGTTTGACAGTATCCTCGAAGCGCTCCGCTCAGACGGGGGAGCGATGCTTGCCACGGTTATCGCCACATCCGGTTCGACTCCTGCCTCACTCCTCTCCCGGATGCTTGTTGGAGAAACGGGAGAACGGCTCGCTGGGACGGTCGGGGGAGGCCGAGTCGAAAGTGAAGTGATCGGTGCCGCCCGGGTCCTGGCACCCTCCGGAAAGTCCGCAGTGATGACATTTACGCTCGATGAGGACCAACCTGAGAGCGGGATGCTCTGTGGGGGGACGCTCGAGGTCTTCATCGAGCCTGTAACGCGGCGGGACCTCGGGTTCATCGAATCTCTCTGCGAGTGCCGGGACGCAGGCGATGATTCAATCAGGGGGACGCTGATCGGACGGGACGGTGTCATCATCGACCGCTTCCTGATACCTCCCGGTCCAGCGGCAATTCCCCCGGCCGCTCTCCCGGCGCAGCATCCCGGAAGCGACGATCGGGCCAATGATCCGGCGAAAATGTTCCAGTGGTCTCTCCCCGGGGGGGAGGCGGTGATGGAGGCGATTGACGACATTTCCCGCCGGGGTTTTGCGGCCCGCATCCCTGTGGGTGAAGGCCATCTGATTCTTGATCTCGTCGCCGGAGCGCCCTCTCTCTTTCTGTTCGGCGGAGGGCACGTCTCCGGCGCCGTGTCGAAGATCGCTGCACTGGCGGGGTTCAGGGTGACTGTGATTGACGACAGGCCTGAGTTTGCCAATAAGGTGCGTTTCCCCGAGGCCGCCCGGACGGTCGCAGCGGACTTCATCGAATCGTTCAGCATGATCGCGGTCAAGCCATCCTCTTCGATCGTGATTGTCACGCGGGGACACAGGGCCGATGAGCTGGTCCTCGGCGTGGCCGTGACCACTCCCGCGGGCTACATCGGGATGATCGGGAGCAGGAAGAAAGTCGCGGCCGTGTTCGAGCGGCTTGTTGCGCGCGGCGTCCCGGCCGGAGCGCTCCGGCGCGTCCGTACCCCGATAGGGCTGGAAATCGGCGCAGTCACCCCCGGGGAGATCGCGGTGAGCATTGTCGCCGAGCTCATACACGCCCGCCGCTCTCCCCCTGCTCCGCTCGGATTCAAATCAGACCGGACCACCTCGTAGGGAACACTCGATGAAATGCGGACCGATCCTGAAATACAACCGGGCCATGAAGAATTGCCCCTCCCTGTTATGCCTCCCCGGTGTGATCCTCGCGGCCGCCTTGTCAGCCGGCGGGGCGGCCTCCCAGGGCCTCCCCCTGGACATTCCTGATACCTCTCTGGCGGTCACGTATGAACGAGCCGCTGTACAGAACGTCCTGGCTGCGGTGAACCCGGAAATCTTTTTCGGTTACTTTTCCGTCTGTGCCGACGGGCATGGCTTCGGTCACGGCAACACCTATCCTTCTCTCGACGGGCACCAGATGAGCGATGCCCTCCTCTGGCTCGACCGGGTCCGCGTCGTCGAGGCGAACTGGGACTACGTCAAATCGTTCCAAAGGAACGACGGACTTCTGCCTCTGGCCATACTCCCCGCATCGGCGGGGAAGGACATCGGCCCGAAGGGCTTTCCCGGGATCGTCTCCGCCAACGGTGGACTGTACGTCCACTGGGTTCCCGGAAATCCTCTCGAGGGACTCTCGAGCCCGACGTACATCCAGAATGCCGATGTGATCTACAGGAGGACACTCGATACGGCGTGGCTGCTGGCCCAGCTTCCGTCGGTCAATCATGCTGCCGACTATCTCGGCTCGATGACCACGGAGGCCGGAGCCGTGAAGGGGGGCGGGTACTACGTGGAGCGTCCACCGAGGCTTGAATCGGACGGGGTGACGCAGTGCTACGCCGTCGATGCCTTCCGCATCGCGGCCTCTCTCAACCGGACTGCCGGCAACGACTCAGCGGGCGAACGGTATGATCGCCTTGGCCGGAGAATTCAGCATCATTTTGTGACGGAATTCTGGGTAGGGGATCATTTCGCCGAGTATTTCAACCCTGCGCACGGGTATGTGGCGGGACACGGGCTGACGGATGTTGACTGGGCTGCAATCGCCGCGGACGTTGCAACTCCGGAGCAGGTGGCCGTTCTCTGGCCTCAGATCCGGAGCGAAGAGCGGTTTCATTACGGCGGTATTCCCGCGGGGATTGCGACGCATCCGGAGAAGTACGAAGCGTGGGAGTTCAACTTCGACAGGCATGATCTCGCCGCCATGGGACGCGTCTGGTATCTGGAAGCCTGGGCCCGTGCCCGCATGGGGGATGCCGTGGGGCTCCTGGAGGGGCTTCGGAAGGTCAGCCAGGTGGGGCGTGACAGCGGTTACTACTGGCACGAGCGATTCGAGCCTGACGGGAAGGGAGGGGCGGTGGCAACCGGTCCAAATACCTACTGCGAATATCCTGCCAACTATATCCGGATCATGCAGCGATTTCTGCTGGGGGTGGATCTGCGGTTGGACGGGTCGGTGGTGCTGGCGCCGGTTGTGACAGGAGAATTCTGGGACCGCGGGTTCGGTCAGACGCTCCGTTGGCGGGACCGCACAATCCGCTACCGGATGACGCGCGATAGCATTGGGGGGACGTACTCCGGGCAAGCGCCTCAGCGGCTCCTTGTCCGCTTCCCTGCGGGCCCCGACACGTTCGTTTTTATGACCGCAATCGATGGCCGATCCGTGCACGCCGTTCCACCGGGCCGGACGGAAATCGCCCGCCCGGAGGGCGTGCTCATCGACGTGACGCTCCCCGCCACGCGGGAAGGGGAGTCGTGCGCGTTCCGTGTCAGTCGTGACCAGTCGTCCCGCTGATGTCAGGCGGGAATAGTCGTCCCGCTTGCCTAAAGCGGGAGTAACGGTCCCGCTGCTTTCGGGCGCGGGCAGTTCAAAAATGTGCCTAATCCAAATCTACGGATCTCTCAAATGCGAAAGAAGAAGCTCCTGTTTGCCGGCGCAGCCTTGCTCATCGTTTATGCGCTGGCCGGATTCTTTGCCGTCCCTGCTATCGTGAAGCCCCGGCTGATCTCCTCCCTTGAGCAATCCACCGGACGCAGTGTGCAGCTGGGCGCGCTCCGGACCAATCCGTTCACGTTTTCCCTGACTGTCGGCGACTTTCGCCTGCTGGACCGGGACAGTTCTCTGCTGGTTTCGTTCAAAGAGCTTTATATCAGGTATCAGATCACGTCCGTATTCCGGCATGCGTGGGCGCTTGCGCAACTGCATCTGGACACCCCGTACGTCGCCGTAAGGATCTTGCATGACGGCAGACTGAGCGTGGGGGACCTGCTCAGCGCGCCGCGCGCCGATTCGGCCCGCCCGGGGGAATCTCCCCGCGCACTGGAGATCGGCGACCTGTTGATTGCGGGTGGGACGATCCTCTACCAGGATCTCTCGCGGCCGGAGCCCCTCACAAGGATCATCGATTCGCTCGACTTTGTGCTGAAGGATTTCACGACCGTCCCCCAGAAAGAGGGGACATATGAGTTCCAGGCGGTCACAAAGCAGGACGAGCGCCTCCACTGGCGGGGGAACATCGCACTCTCCCCGCTCCGCTCTGCCGGCCTGATTGAGCTGGCAAACATCCGCGCGAGCACGCTCACGGACTTCATGGGCGATCGCCTTCGGTTCAGTGTCGGTTCCGGGACGTTTTCCGCACGCGCCGAATACTCATTCAACGACGATTCCGGGGGGGCGACATTCACGCTGCGCGCAGGAAGCGTGGACATCGCCGGGCTTGTCCTCTCCTCGCCCTCAGACTCCCTTCCTCCCGTCAGCGTGCCGGAGCTCCATGCCGGGGGGATTTCACTGGACGAGCCGCGCAACGCGTTCACGATCGACGAGGTCCGCGTGCGGGGGGGATCCCTGCGCACAGGGTACCTGGCTGACGGGACCGTAACGCTCCAGCAGGTCCTCACGCCGGTTGTGCGCCCCGGCGACAGTTCCAGCGGCCGCACGGAGATCCTGATCAGGAAGCTCACAACAAAAGATTTCTCGTTCTACTTCACGGACGAGACGCTCGAGCCCGAAGCGCCGGTGAGCGTGACCGGCATCGACCTCGAGCTCAGCGACCTGCGGTACGGTGCACCCGGTACGGGACGGCTCTCGGCGAGCGCGGTGCTCAACGGTGCAGGAAGCCTGCGGGCGAACGGCACGCTCAGTCTCCAGCCGCGCAGGTTCGATTTCGATATGGAAATTGCGGGTTCGCCGCTCGGCGCACTCGAGCCTTATGTGGAGCGGTACAGCCGCGCCGAGATCCTCGCCGGGACATACGGTCTCCGCGGGAAATTTTCCTATGCGGCCGGAGCAGGCAAATCGGACATCCGCTTCCGGGGCGGACTCACCTCCGATCGCGGGCGGATCGGCGACCCGGTCCTTCACGAAGACCTCCTCCGGTGGGATCGTCTCGAGATGCGAAGCGTGGACTATCGCACGCTCCCGCCGTCGCTCCAGATCACAGAAATCGCCTGCACGCGCCCCTACGCCCGGGTCATCATCGGCCGGGACCGGACGCTGAACCTGCAGCACCTCAGGGCTGCAGACTCGACCGCTGCAGGAGGGACGCCGGATACCACGGGCGGGACCCTGACGACGATCGGCGGGATAAGCATCAGGGACGGTTCCATGGTTTTTGCCGATCTGTCTCTGAGCCCGAGCTTCAGCACGGGGATCCAGCAGCTCCAGGGATCGATCACCGGACTCTCCTCGAAGCAACTGGCCCGCGCGGACGTCGACCTCGCCGGNNTGAACGCGAGTCACCTTGACGCGGAGAACAAGATCGTTCTGAACCAGCTTACGCTCGGGGACAAAGTGGAGAGCCCCGACGCCACGTCGCTGCCGGTGAAGCTCGCGGTCGCGCTCCTGAAGGACTCGAAGGGGGTCATCGATCTCGACATCCCGATCAGCGGCAGTCTCGATGATCCGGAGTTCAGCATATTTCCGATCATACTCAAGGTGCTGATGAACCTTCTCTGGAAAATGGTGACAGCGCCGTTTGCGCTTCTGGGGGCGCTCTTCGGCGGCCAGGGGGANNCTGACAGAGCGCCCGGCGCTCCAGCTGGAGCTGCGGGGTGCGTCAAGCCCGGTTGAGGACAGGAGGGCCCTGGCAGAGGCCGCAGTCCTGTCGAAAATCCGAACGGCTGCTGCCGGCCCGTTGACGCGATCCGAGCAGAAGCAAATCCTGGAGATCTACCGGGTGAGGTTCAAGGAGGACCCGGAGAAGCTCGCAGGGGAGGAGCCCCGCGGGGAGAACTCACGGGATTCGGTCGTCCTCTTCCGGGCGCACGAGCGGCTTGTCGATTCGGTGCAGGTCTCGGACAATGATCTCAGGGCACTGGCGCAGAGGCGGGCTTCCGGTATCCGGGAGTACCTCTCCGGTCGCGGGATGATCGATCCGGGGAGGATTTTCCTTGAGGAGGTTGATACCGCAGCGAAGGCTGTGGAGGGGCTGATCCGTGCTACGATGACGTTGACCGCGCACTGATCATGGTGCGGGGATCGGATCCTCGTTCAATCGAGTTTCTTATGGAACCGGAGAATGCTCCCGGAGAGCACAGCGACGCCCATCAGCAGCAGTATGCATGCCTGCAGCCAGAGGCTTTCGAGCCCCACCCCCTTGAGGATCAGCGAGCGGACGATGAACAGGAAGTGCCTCATCGGAATCCCCCAGGAGACCGCCTGGAGTATCTTCGGCATATTGTCGATCGGGAAAATGAACCCCGAAAGGTACATCATGGGCTGGATGATGAAGAACTGTCCCACCATCATCGCCTGCTGCTGCGTGCGGGAGATCGTCGACAGGAACAGTCCCAGTCCGAGCGACGTGAGGAGGAAGCAGCCGGAGAGGCCGATGAGAAGGGGCACGCTCCCCCGGATCGGAATGCCGAAACCGAAGACCATCGTCAGGACGACGACCGTCGCGTTCGCCGACGAGATCGCGGTGAACGGAACGATCTTGCCGATCATAAGCTCCGTCGGAGTGATCGGCGTAACCATGATCTGCTCGAGCGTGCCGATCTCCTTCTCCCGCACGATCGCCATCGAGGTGAGGTTCATGGTCCCGGCCAGCAGGATCATCACGAGCAATCCCGGCACCATGTAATTGCGGGCTTTGAGTTCCGGGTTATACCACGCCCGGACCTCGGGGTCTATCCCTCCCATCGGATGCCGTGGCCCCGCCACATCCGCCAGTATGTTCGCGGAATACTGTCCGAGTATCTCGCTGAAATAGCCGACGGCAATGGCGGTCGTATTTCCCTCGCTCCCGTCGACGAGGACTTGCACCTTTGCCGGCTGTTTGCTCACGATCCTGTCGCCGAACCGGTGAGGGATCACGAGGACCATCGTCACCTTCCCCTCATCGAGGTACCCCTGGACCGCCTTGTAGTCGTCGGTCGCGTACTCGATCGTAAAATACCCCGACGTGACGAATTTCTCCGCGAGTGCTCGGCTCTCCGCCGACTTGTCCTGGTCGCATACCGCGATCGCGATGTCCTTGATATCAACCGAAATCGCGTATCCCATGAGTCCGAGCTGAAGGACGGGGGCAAGGAGTATGATGGGGAGGAGCTTCTTGTCCCTGGAGAGTTGCGTGAACTCCTTCCTCAGAAGGGCGACAATCCTCTGGAAGTTCATGGCGTCACGCAATCGATTTTTTGAACTGACGCACGCTCAGGTAGATCATCACGACCGTGAAGAGTATGAGGTACACCACCTGCGGCCACCACGCCGTGAGCCCGACTCCCTTGAGAATGATCCCCCGCAGTATGACGAGGTAATACTTCGCGGGGGTGATGTTGGAGAAAATCCTCAGCCACCAGGGCATGCTCCGGATCGGGAACATGAACCCGGAAAACATCATCGTCGGGAGCGTTGCCATCAGCGCGGCGAGCTGAAACGCGACCATCTGGGTCGCCGAGACCGCCGAGACGTACAGCCCGATCGAGAGGGCGGAGACAATGAAGATGAGCGTCGTGAAGAAGAGAAGTATCAGGCTCCCCTTGATCGCCACGTCGAAGAGGAAATACCCGGCGGTGAGGACGAGCGCGGCGGCGACAAGGGAGATCAGCGCGTACGGGATCATCTTACCCACGATAAGCTCAAGAGGGCT
>PMND01000018.1:0-1440 GCA_003161955.1 Ignavibacteriota bacterium
GTGGCGGGGGAGGTCATGAAGGAAAAGGGGACGAAGTTCAAGTACCTCGTTGGGACGATGATCGAGATCCCGCGGGGTGCGCTGACTGCTGACGAGATCGCCGGCGTCGCCGAGTTCTTCAGCTTTGGGACGAACGATCTGACGCAGACGACGCTCGGCGTGAGCCGCGACGATGCGGCGCGGTTCCTGATCCCGTACGTCGAGATGGAGATCTACCCGAAGGATCCCTTTGAAGCGCTCGACCGGATCGGGGTGGGAGAACTGATGAAGATCGCGATCGCGAAGGGGCGCTCCGTGAGACCGGACCTGAAAGTCGGCATCTGCGGCGAGCACGGGGGTGATCCCTCGAGCATCGAGTTCTGCCATCAGATCAACCAGAACTATGTCAGCTGCTCCCCCTTCCGTGTGCCGATCGCGCGTCTTGCGGCGGCCCGGGCGGCGCTGGCGGACACGTCGGCCGGCGGCACGAAGAAGAAAGCGGCAGGGAAGAAGAGACTGCGCAAGAGGTAGGCGCCGCAGGGCGATCACGCCGACGGTGGCGCTTCGGGCGCCACCGGAGGCGTGATGGCGTATGCCGTCAGACTATGTCTTCATTATTGTGAGAGGAGCACGGAGCCAATGAAACTTTCCGACTTCCGCTATCCGCTGCCGAGGAACCTGATCTCCAAGTTTCCCGCGAACCCGCGGGACAGCTCGCGGCTCATGGTTGTCAACCGGGCGGATGAGTCGATCGCGGGGATGAAGTTCTCAGAGATCGGGAAATTCTTCAAGAAGGGGGACTGCCTGGTGGTCAACGAGACGAAGGTGTTTCCGGCACGTCTCTTCGGGCGAAAGGAAAAGACGAACGCCAAGATCGAGGTCTTCCTCCTGCGCGAGCTGAACAAGGAGGAGAATATCTGGGATGTCATCGTCGACCCGGCCCGCAAGGTCCGGATCGGCAACAAGATATTCTTCGACGAGGGGAAGCTCTGGTGCGAGGTGATCGACAATACGACGTCGCGGGGACGCACGGTCCGCTTCAACGTGCAGGGGGATTTCTTCAAGATCATTGACCGGATCGGGAAGATGCCGCTCCCGTATTACATCAAGCGCGAGCCGACGGACCGGGACAAGGAGACGTACCAGACGGTCTTCGCCCGTGCTGTTGGTGCGGTGGCGGCCCCCACGGCCGGACTGCATTTTACAAAGAGGCTCCTTGCCTCCCTGAAGAGGAAAGGGGTGAAAGTCGTCCCCGTGGTGCTGCACGTCGGACTGGGCTCGTTCCGCGCCGTGGAAGTNNGGGAACGTGTTCGTCTGCGGCACGAGCACGTGCCGGGCTCTGGAATCGAGCGTCACGACGGACGGACACCTCAAGAGCAACAGGGGATGGACGGATAAGTTCATCTTTCCTCCGTACGACTTCAAGATAACGGACAGGCTCATCACGAACTTCCACATGCC
>PMND01000018.1:1448-12031 GCA_003161955.1 Ignavibacteriota bacterium
GGGAAGGGGAGGAGAATGGGGGTGGGAACCCCGAAGCAGTTTCTCTCCCTTGGCGGGGTGCCGGTTCTCGAAAGAACGATCGCCGCGTTCCATTCCATCCGGGCCGTCCGGGAAATCGTGCTCGTGGTACCTGCGGGCTGCATCCCCCGCACCCGTGCTCTGGTCCGGCGCGCGGGGTTCAGCAAAGTGTCTGACGTCGTGGAGGGAGGGAGGGAACGGCAGTCATCGGTCTTCAACGGACTGACACGATGTTCCTTCCGCTCCGGGGTTGTCCTTGTCCATGATGCGGTACGCCCCCTGGTCGGGAGGCGGACAATCATGTCCGTCATCCGGGCCGCCGGGCGGTATGGCGCGGCGGTGGCGGGCATACCTGTCAAGGACACGATAAAAATCGAATCGCAGAAGCGTCCCGGTTTTTACGCACGGACGCTCCGGCGCGAGGAACTCTGGGCCGTCCAGACGCCCCAGGGGTTCGCGTTTCCTCTTCTCTGGGACGCTCACAGGAAAGTCCGTTCGTCCGGGTTCATCGGAACGGACGATGCTTCCCTCGTGGAGCGGATGGGAACTCCCGTCAGGATTGTCCCGGGGACCGGGACGAATATCAAGATAACGACCCCGGATGACCGCAAACTGGCCGAAATCCTCCTCCGCAAACGTCAGCGGGGATAGCGTGCCCCCCGGAAAGTTGCTATTCTCAACGTTTCTGGGTACATTTGCAAATACGCCTGCCGGACTCCCGGCACATCTGTCATTCTGCCACTGAACGGGATGCTATGCTCTCCATAGGCATTATTGCTGTCCTGAGCTACCTTATTGGCTCGATCCCGACAGCCATCATTGTCGCCAAGCGAGTTCGCGGAATCGATATCCGCCAGCACGGAAGCGGCAATGCCGGCGGCACAAACGTGATCCGTGTCCTCGGCTGGAAGGTGGGCGTATTCGTCATTCTTGTGGACATGGCGAAGGGTCTGTTTGCCACAATGGTCCTTGCCCGCCTCATGTACGGCACGATGCCGTTCGAGAACAGGACGCCGTTCGACGACTTCACTGTTGTGCAGATCATCGCGGGCTGCGCCGCCATTCTCGGTCACGTATGGACGCTGTTTGCGGGGTTCAAGGGGGGGAAAGGGATTGCGACGGCAGGCGGGATGCTCATCGGGATTGCGCCGGTCGAGGTCGCGATCTCCTTCGGCGTCTTTGCGCTCGTCTTCCTCATATCGCACTACGTCTCCCTCGGCTCACTGAGCGCGGCGATAGCGTTTCCACTGACGATGTTCTTCCGCGAAAACCTCTTCATGGTCGATATCGAGGGATATCACACGCTGATCTTCTTCAGCATCGGTATTGCCGCACTCGTAATTTACACGCACCGCACCAACATCGGCCGCCTGATTGCGGGGACGGAAAGCAGGATGACATCACTCCGCCGGGGCGGGAGGAAGACCCTCGCCCCGCCAGGGGAAGCCTGACGTACCTCACCTATGCGCATCGCTGTGCTCGGAGCGGGGAGCTGGGGAACCACCCTGTCGATCCTCCTCGCGGAAAACTCCCATCAAGTCTCCCTCTGGTCCTACCGTAAGGAAGACGCGGAACGGATCCGTGCGACAAGGGAGAATCCCGCCTTCCTTCCCGGGATACTGATTCCGCCGGCGGTACGGGTGGAGGACGACCTTGAGGCATCGGTCGAGGGAGCGGAGATGATCGTCGGCGCCGTTCCCTCCCAGTTCCTCCGCTCTGTCGTCTGCAGATTGAAGCGACTCCCCACCGCGGGGCTGACCGTCGTCAATGTCGCCAAGGGGGTGGAGAACCACACCCTGATGACGATGTCCGAAATGCTCCATGACACGCTGCCGGATCTCCCCGCGTCCAGTATCGCCACGCTCTCCGGTCCGAGCCATGCCGAGGAGGTCAGCCGGAGGATTCCCACGACCGTTGTCGCGGCCTCCGCCGATATGGAGACCGCCCGGCGGGTGCAGCAGGCATTCATGCTCCCCTACTTCCGCGTGTACGCAAGCAACGATATCCGGGGCGTGGAGATCGGTGGATCGCTTAAAAACGTCATCGCGATCGCTGCGGGGATCATCGACGGGGCGGATCTGGGAGACAACACGAAGGCGGCGGTGATGACGCGGGGGATCGCCGAGATCGCGCGCGTCGGAGTGGCGATGGGAGCGCACATCAGGACATTCTCGGGTCTGTCGGGTATCGGCGATCTCATGGTCACATGCATGAGCCGTCACAGCAGGAACCGCTATGTCGGGGTGGAGATCGGGAAGGGGCGGAAACTGGCGGACATCGTCGGCGGGATGGTCATGGTCGCCGAGGGGATTGCCACGACGGAATCGGCGTTTGCGCTTGCCCGCCGGGTCGGCGTCGAGGTGCCGATCATTGCGGAAGTGTACAGGGTTCTCTTCGAGGAGAAAGACCCCCTGATCGCGTGCCATGACCTCATGACACGCGATCCGAAGGGGGAACTCTAGCAGTCATCNNGTGCTCAAAAGCTTGATGAGCACATGCAGCGAGGGGCCCGCGGTGTCCTTGCAGGGGTCCCCGACCGTGTCTCCGACAACGGACGCCTTGTGGGGGTCCGACCCCTTCCCGCCGTACTCCCCGGTTTCAATGAACTTCTTCGCGTTATCCCAGGCGCCCCCGCCGTTGTTCAGGAAGAGGGCCATCAGTATGCCGACGATCGTCCCCACCATCAGCAGCCCTCCCACGACTTCCGCGCCGCTTGCGCCGTACACCGGTGAGCCGTTCGCGACATAGAGCCATTTGAACGCAAGACCCACCGCGACGGGCATCAGCACCACCAGCAGTCCCGGGAGCACCATCTCGCGGAGAGCCGCCTTTGTCGCAATGTCGACGCACTGGCCGTAATCCGGCTTAGCCGTGCCGGCCATGATGCCGGCGTTGTTCTTGAACTGGTCGCGGACGTTGTTGATTATCGCGTAGGCCGCCCGCCCCACCGCCTTGATGGCGAGAGAGGAGAAGAGGAACACGAGAACCGCGCCGAACATCGAGCCGACGAACACTTCGGGCTTGTTCAGGTTGATCGTTCCCGGGAACGAGGGGAGGTACGCCTTCACCTCATCGATGTAGGCGCTGAAGAGGAGGAATGCCGCGAGAGCGGCGGAACCCACAGCATATCCCTTGGTGAGGGCTTTCGTCGTGTTGCCGACGGAGTCGAGGCGGTCGGTCCTGTCCCTGATCTCCTTCGGTTGCTGGCTCATTTCGACGATCCCCCCCGCGTTATCGGTGATCGGGCCGAACGTGTCCATCGCAAGTATATATGCCGCGGTCGAGAGCATCCCCATCGTGGCGACTGCCGTCCCGAACAATCCCGCGTGTTCCAGTCCCGATGCGGCGCCGAGGTAGTACGCCCCCACTATGGCCGCCGCAATGACAAGCACCGGGTACCCCGTGGACTCCATCCCCACGGCCAGGCCTGCGATGATGTTCGTCGCGGGACCGGTCAGTGAGGCCCTGGCGATCTCCTGTACCGGCCGGTACCGGTATTCCGTGTAGTACTGTGTGATCATGACGAATGCGATCGATGTCAGGACGCCGACAATCCCGCAGAGGAAGAAGTTGAAATAGAATTCCGGTCCGAGGAGCCAGCGGGAAGCCGCGAAGAATCCGGCCATGGCAAGCACGGCGGTGACGCCGTACCCGCGGTTGAGAGCCTTCATCGGGTCTTCGGTGTCCTTCACCTTGACGGTCAGTATGCCGACGATCGAGGCCAGTATGCCGAATGCGCGGGCGACGAGGGGGAACAGGAGCACGCCGATCAGAGGGAGCGCCTGCGATGTGAACACTCCGATGTTGGCCTTGTAGAGGCCGGCGGCGAGTATCATGGCGCCGATGTTCTCGGCGGCCGTCGATTCGAAAAGGTCCGCGCCGCGTCCNNCCCCCTCCGAGCTGTGCAAAGAGGGCAACGAAGCTCGCGCCGAAACCGTACCCGACGATCAGCAGCGGGATCTTGGTGATGTCATCGGTGACCCCGCTCGCGTTGACGAGCGCGAACAGCCCGCCGACGCCGAGGAGGCTCATCGCGACGACGAAGAACCCGGAGACCGCGCCGCCGCGAAGTGCCGGCTGCAGGGCGCTGTTCAGGTCTTTCGTCGCCCCCGCGGCGGTCCTGATGTTGGCCCGTATCGCGACCCACATCCCCATGTACCCGGCGGCCACCGAGCAGAGCGCGCCGAGCGCGAATGAGAGCGTTGTCCAGAGTGCGAGCTGTGAGGCGCTTGCCGGGTCGTGGACGTTGCTCGTGCGTACGAACGCGTAGAGTATGTAGATCAGTGCCGCCAGTGCGATGGCCAGGTAGATGATCGTGCGATATTGCCTCCTCAGAAACGCCTCCGCTCCCGATTTGATCGCGTCAGAGATCTCCCGCATCTTGGCCGTCCCCGTGTCCCGTCTCATGACGTCCCGTATGAGATAGACCGCGAAGAGCAGGCCGAGGAGGCTGATGCCCAGTATGATGTTCAGTTCCATGGTAGCTGTCGTGCTCCTTTCTGTGTTTGTAAGATGATCCCCTCCGCGCCCTTACTCCGGGCGCGCCGGTCCGGAGATCTTCCAGGCGTAATACACCGGAATGCCGATCAGAACAATGCCGAGCCCGGGCCACGTATAGGCGGGCTTGAATATCAACAGGTCGACGGAGATGGCGATCGCCGTGACGATGTACAGGGCCGGAAGGGCCGGATACCCGAAAGCCCTGTACGGGCGGTCCGCGTCGGGCCGCTGTCGCCGTAGGATAAATAACCCGGCAACGGTGAGGATATAGAAAAGCAGGACGGCGAATATGACGTAATCCAGAAGATCGCCATACGTACCCGAAAGACAGAGGAGGCATGCCCAGACCCCCTGGACGAGGAGGGCGGCCCCGGGGACCGACCTGGAGTTGAGTCTGCCGGCGCTCCTGAAAAACACGCCGTCCCTGGCCATGGCGTAATACACCCGGGCTCCCGAGAGGATCAGTCCGTTGTTGCATCCGAACGTTGATATCATGATCAGCGCGGCCATCACTGCGGCCGCCCCCGGTCCCATGATGACCGACATCGCCGCGGTGGCAACCCTGTCGGAGGCGGCGAACTGGATCCCCCGCGCCGCGGCATCCGCTCCCCCCGGTACCCCGGTCACAGGAAGGACGGTCAGGTAGGCGACGTTTGCCAGTATGTACAGGATGGTGACTGCGCCGGTCCCGATCGCGAGGCTGAGGGGGATGTTCCGGTGAGGCTCGAGGGTCTCACCGGCCGTGAACGTCACGTTGTTCCACGCGTCGCTCGAAAAAAGCGATCCGACCATGGCGACGCCGAGGGCCCCGAGGAGCGCGAAGCCCGCAAGCGGTTCTACAGAGATACTCCCCGATGCGACACGCGTTGTTGCGGCGTTCCAGAACGTGTTCAGGTTTCCGCGGAAGACGCCCAGCGAGATTCCGGCGGCGAGCCCGAGGGCGATCAGCGCTATCAGCGCAATCGTCTTGGCGGTCGTGAACGTGTTCTGGATCCACTTCCCTCCCACGATGCCGCGCGTATTAATGAACGTCAGGACTGCGACATTGAGCATGGCCACCAGCCTCTGGGCCGTCAGCTTCACGGGTCCGGCCTGGAAGAGCACGTTCGTCTCTCCCAGCCCCGGGAAGAGCACGGCGGTGAATTTTGCAAAAGCGACGCCGACCGCAGCAATCGTCCCGGTCTGAATGACGAGGAAGAACGTCCATCCGTACAGGAAGCCGACGAGGGGATTATACGCCTCGCGAAGATAGACATACTGTCCGCCCGCGTGGGGCATCATCCCTGCGAGCTCGCCGTAGGCGAGGGCTCCCGTGACCGTCATGAGCCCCGTAATCACCCAGATCAGGAGGAGCCATCCCCCGCCCCCGACGGTCCGTGCGATATCGGCGCTCACGATGAAAATTCCGGAGCCTATCATCGAGCCGATGACGAGCATCGTTCCGTCGAACAGCCCCAGCGCCCTCCTGAACTCATGCGGCGTGTCATTCATACGTGGCCTCCCGGGAATCCGCCCGGAGTCCGCCGATTCCGCTCATCATCTCTTTGCCGCCTCCGCCCGGCGGATCTTGGCGAGCACGCTGTGCCGCCGGCCGTAGCTGAAATAGATCACGAACCCGATGAGCAGCCAGATGATCAGCCGCCACCAGTTCTCCTCCGGCAGGGAGAACATGAGGAGGAGGCACGACAGGATCCCCGCGATCGGCGTAAACGGCACGAGAGGCGCCCGGAACGGGCGGGCCGCCTCGGGATGCTTCTTCCTCATGATCAGGACCGCGGTGCACACGATCGTAAATGCGAGAAGCGTGCCGATGTTCGTCAGCTCCGCGAGTATGCGCAAGGGGAGAAATGCCGCCATGAGCGAAACGAACAGCCCGGTCAGCATCGTGGACTTGTAGGGAGTCCTGAACTTATCGTGTATGGCGCCGAAAAATGAGGGGGGCACCAACCCGTCCCGCGCCATCGCCAGGAGGACGCGCGGCTGACTCAACATCATGACCAGAAGGACCGACGTGATCCCGGTGATTGCCCCGACATCNNCCCGAGACAAGTATGTAGAGTACCGTACAGATGATCAGGGAGGCGATAATGCCGATGGGGACGTCTTTCTGGGGATTCCTCGCTTCTTCGGCGTGCGTGGAGACCGAATCGAACCCGATATAGGCGAAGAAAATTACCGCGGCTCCGGCGAGGACGCCAAGGGGGGCGCCGTTGGCGCCGGTCTGTCCGAAAAGCGACTTTCCAAAAAAGCTTATACCTGTGTACCCGTAAGGTGCAAACGGATGCCAGTTCTTCGGGTCGATATAGAAAGCGCCGACAACGATCACGAACAAAACGATGACGAGTTTCACCATCACCATCCCGGCGTTGAAGCTCGCGCTCTCCCGTATCCCTTTGATGAGTATCGCGGTGATGATGAACGTGATGACGATCGCCGCGACGTCAAAATACGCTCCCGTGGAGACGAAGCGCGCCGCGCCTATATCGTAGTCAAACGGTGCGTTCCCGAACGCGAAGGGAATGTGTATGCCGAAACTCCCCAGGAGATCCTGGAAATGGGCCGACCACCCATGCGCCACTGTCGATGACCCGACCGCGTACTCCAGGACCAGGTCCCATCCGATGATCCAGGCGAAAAGCTCGCCGAGCGTGGCGTACGCATAGGTGTAGGCCGAACCCGCGACGGGGACCATCGAAGCGAACTCCGCATAGCAGAGGGCTGCGAATATGCATGCGATCCCGGCCGCCGCGAACGAGAGGATCACGCCTGGCCCCGCCTTGTCGTGTGCGGCGACGCCGGTCAGGACGAATATGCCCGTCCCGATCACGGCGCCGACCCCCAGGCTCGTCAATGTCACCGGCCCGAGGACCCGGCGGAGCCGGTTCTCTCCCTTCAATTCTTCGAGCAGCAGACTCAGGGGTTTCCTCTCGAAAAGCGGGTTTCCCATAGGACTCCTGTGGCGAAATGGTGTGTAAGATCAGGACCCGGACGGCGGACCGGGGGCGCGCGGGGCATCCCCCTTCTGCTTGATCCTGTGCTGGATGTACTTGATGAGCATCGGGAGGATGGAGATTAACACGACGACGGCGATGACATATTCGATCTTGTTTTCGATCCCTGGAATGCTCTTTCCCAGATAGTAACCGAGGAGGATCATGCCTGCCACCCATCCGATGGCACCGGCGATATTGAAGAGGGCGAACCGCCTGTATGTCATCTGTGCCACCCCTGCGACGACCGGGGCAAATGTCCTTGCGAAGGGCATGAACTGGGCCATGACGATCGTGATCCCCCCGTATTTCTCGTAGAACTCCCTGGTCTTGATAAGATGATCACGGCGGAACCACCGGGACTGGGGGCGGTTGTAAAGTGCCTGGCCCGCCCGGAGACCGATCAGGTATCCGGTGGCATTCCCGAACACCGCCGCAATTATCAGGAGCACGATGAGCTTGGCGGGGTCAAGTTCTCCGGTGGCGGATGCGTAAAGTCCGGCCGTGACGAGGAGTGAATCCCCGGGAAGAAAAAAACCGATAAGCAAACCAGTTTCAGAGAAAACGATGGCGAAGAGGCCTATGTACCCGCCCCAGATGACGATTTCCTTGAGGGTCGGCAGTTGCGGAAGTATCGCAGTGAGGAGATGTTCCAAACGGTGGCCTTGTTATGGGTGATCGTTCGCAGAAGATACGACCTTTGCCCTTAAGAGACAACAGGAAACTGCCCGCTTGACANNGAGCAGGCCGGCATCAGGACCGTTGAGGACCTCTTCCTTCACGTTCCCCGCCGGTATATCGACCGCACGACCGTGGTTTCCATCTCCCGGCTCCGCGAGGAGACTCTGACGGGCGTGCAGAGTTCAGCGCCGGGAGGGGGGGATCCCCGCGGCGAAGGAGTCCGCCGCGAGTTTACAGTTATCGGGGAAGTGCGGTCCTTCCGTGTTCTCGGTTTCGGGGCAAAATCCCGGTTCCTCCTTGTCCTTGCCGACCGCACGGGCTCTCTCCAGTGCGTCTGGTTCGGCGGAGTGCAGTACTGGAAAACGATGTTCCGGATCGGTGAGACCCTTGCGGTGTCGGGTGAACCGGGGATGTACGGCGCCATACTGCAGTTCGTCCATCCCGATATCGACCGCATTGCAGCGTCCGCGGAGGGGGAGCACGACCAGGCTGCCACGCAGTGGATCGATACGCTGAAGACCGGCGGGCTTGTCCCCATGTACCCGTCGGGGCAGGAGCTTGCGCGGGCCGGCCTGGACAGCGGAGGCTTCCGGAGGGTCATCGCCGGCGCGTGGAAAACGTACGGCAATCTCTTCCCGGAGATCCTCCCACGGGCAGTCACCGATGCGCGGGGGCTGGTCTCTGCGCGGGCGGCTCTCCAGTCCGTCCACTGGCCGGCCTCCCGGACCGATCTCCAGGAGGGACTGCGGCGGCTCAAATACGAGGAGCTTTTCCGCTTCCAGATCAAGCTCGCGATGAAGCGGCGCACGATGCGGGAGGGATCGGGAGGGATAGCTTTTGCAGTGAAGTCCGCCCTCGCGCGAAGGCTTGCCGATTCGCTTCCATTTTCGCTCACGCGCGCCCAGGTGCGCGTGGTCAGGGAGATCTCCGAGGACATGGCGTCGCCNNCTCTTTGCGATGCTGATAGCGGCCGACAACGGCTACCAGTCCGTCTTCATGGCGCCGACAGAGCTTCTCGCCGAGCAGCATTTCAGAACCCTCCGGAGGCTCCTGGCCGACATCCCTGTGAATATCCGCCTGCTCGTGGGAGCGCAGAAGAGCGCTCTCCGGAGGGATCTGCTCGAGGATATCCGCGGGGGCGCCGCTCAGATCATCGTGGGGACCCATGCCCTCTTCGAAGAAGAGGTCGCCTTCGCGCGCCTGGGGTTCGTCGTGATCGATGAGCAGCACCGGTTCGGGGTTATGCAGCGTGCCACGCTGCGGAGCAAAGGAGCAAACCCCGATGTACTGGTGATGACGGCAACGCCGATACCCCGGACGCTCTCGCTGACGCTCTACGGCGACCTTGACGTGTCGGTGATCGACGAGCTCCCCCGCGACAGGAAGCCCGTCACCACGGTGCTGAAGAGCGATGAGGACATGGCATGGGTCGCGTCGTTTGTTCGCGAACAGGTCAGGGAGGGGCGGCAGGCGTATTTCGTCTACCCCCTGATCGATGAATCGGAGAAACTCGATCTCAAGGCGGCCACGGTGCACTACAACCGCCTGCAGCAGGAGGTGTTTCCCGATCTCAGGCTCGGACTGATCCACGGGCGTCTCGCGGGCGAGGAGCGTGATGCGGTGATGGAGCGCTTCACGCGCGGCGAGATCGACATCCTTGTCGCGACCACCGTCATCGAAGTGGGGATCGACGTGAGCAATGCCACGGTGATGGTCATCGAGAATGCCGAACGTTTCGGACTTTCACAGCTCCACCAGCTCCGCGGGCGCGTCGGGCGCGGCAGCGACCGGTCCTTTTGCATTCTTGTCGCGAAGAAATGGATCGCCGGGAGGGCGGGACGTGCCGCGGCGCGCGGGACCACGCTCGCGGCCGATCAGCAGCTCCTCGCGGAGCGTCGCCTCGCCGCGATGGTGGCCACGACCGACGGGTTCAGTATCGCCGAGACAGATCTCCGGCTCCGCGGTCCGGGAGATTTCTTCGGAACGCGTCAGAGCGGGATCCCCGAATTCAAAATTGCGGACATACTCGCCGACGCGGCGCTCCTCGACGCGGCGCGCGCCGACGCGCTCGCGATCGTCGAGAGCGATCCTCATCTCGGAAAGTCAGAACACCGCTCGCTCCTCTCCTACCTTCGCTCCCGGTACCATGACGAGATGAAGTTGATCGACGTCGGATGAAACTGACGGCGGCACCCGGAGGTCGGAAACGCACTTTTTTCTTGACAAGAACACGAAAATGCTTATATTGAAAGTCAGAGATGAGTGAGTCGAACAGTTTGGAGTTTATCTGGATCCTTCGTCACCACAGGTTCCTTCTTTCTCGGAGACGTTAGCTCTCCTCTACAACGTAAAGTCGGAAGCTTCACCTCACTCAGATGCCGGCATCGCCCGCGC
>PMND01000083.1:0-1069 GCA_003161955.1 Ignavibacteriota bacterium
CGGGAGGCGCACGTGCTGATCTTTATTGCTATCGCCATTGCTTCCTTCATCCTCCTTGCCGGGTCGTTTTTCTTCGGGCACGATCATGACACGGACCACGCCGATGCCGGCCATGGCGTCGATGGACACGATGTCAGCCACGACATGGAACCGACGATAAGCTTCTTCTCCGTCAAGGTGATCGCAACTCTGGCCATGGGGTTCGGCGCCGCCGGGGCGATTGCCAGGACGTACGGAGCCGACTACCTCGTGGCATCGTTCGTCGGGCTTGCATCGGGCATCGCCCTTTCGCTCCTCATGTATTTTCTGCTCGGACTCATCTACAAACAGCAGGCGTCCTCGATCGTGCCGGTCTCCTCCGCGGTCGGCCAGACAGGGATCGTGCAGACCGGCATCGCCCCCGGTGCTCTGGGCGAGGTAAGCCTGAATGTCGGCGGGCAGTACATGACGTACCTTGCGAAGTCAACGGCCGCGAACGAGATCCCGAAGGGGCGATCGGTGAAGGTTGTGGGCCTGATCGGGAGTCAGCTCGTCGTGGAAGAAATCTAACCGGAACAGCATTCACATTCGGAGCAACCGCCATGGAGAATCTGATAATACCCTTCATGATCATACTGCTGGCGCTGGCATTCCTTATCGTTCTCCGCGTCATCGCGAGCAGGTATAAGAAGATACCGCCGAACGCGGTAGGTATATTCTACGGAAGAAAATACGTTCACAAGGACCCGGTCACGGGGAAGGAGCAGGTCCTCGGATTCAAAGTCGTCGGAGGGGGAGGCCGGATCATCATTCCCTTCGTCGAATCGTACCAGGAGATGTCCACGGCGGCCTTCCAGACCGAAATCGATGAGAAGGGGATCCCGAACAAGGACAACGTCAAGATCAACGTCAAGGGGGTCGCGACGTGCAAGATCTCGTCCATCTCCGAGGACCTCGGGAACGCGGTGCAGTCGTTCCTCGGAAAGAACGCCGACGAGATCAAGGCCTTCGTGCAGAATATTCTGCAGGGACACCTGCGCTCCATCATCGGCAAGCTGGATATCGACAGCCTCCTCAGGGAGCGGGATCA
>PMND01000083.1:1075-9568 GCA_003161955.1 Ignavibacteriota bacterium
ACGGTACGGGCGGGAAACGAGGCTTCCATTGCGGAGGCGGAGATGGGGCGGGACATCAAGAAGGCGGAGTTCAAGGTGAAGACCGACACGAAGCGGGCGGAAGCCGAAAAGGCGCTCGACATTGCCAATGCGGATCAGGAGAAGATTCTCCGCGTGAAGCAGGCTGACAGGGATGCCGCGGAACGTGAGGCCCAGATCAAGGTGCAGGAAATGGAGGCCGTCCGCAAGCAGCGGGAGCTGGAGGCGTCCGTCGTCAAGCAGGCGGAAGCCGAGAGGCAGAAGAAGGTCATCGAGGCCGATGCTGCGAAGCAGCAGGTGATACTGCAGGCGGAAGCCGAAATGCAGCGCCTGATGAAAGAGGCGGAGGGGAAGAAGAATGCCGATACATTCCACGGCGAGGGGGAGGCGGCCAGGACGCGCGCGACGCTCCTTGCTATTGCCGAAGGAGAGGCCGCCAAGAGGAAACAGGCTCTCATGGCGGAAGCGGAAGGGACCACTCAGCTCGCAGCCGCGCTCGCAAAGATGTCCACTGATGCAAAGCTGATACTCGTGCTGGACCGGCTCCCTGTCCTGTTCGACAGGGGGGGAGAGGCGCTTTCCAAAGTCGCAACGTCGGTGTTCTCGAGCGTCGCGGCGCCGCTCGGAAGCATTGACAAGCTCGAGATCGTGGATATGGGTTCCGGCCGCGGCCTGGAGCAGATGAGCTCGATAGTTCCGAACACTGTTTTTCGGACAATCGCCGCCGCGAAGGCGCAGGGGATTGACATTTCCAAAATGTTGAATTTCTTTGGAGTAGATGTCGAGGAGGCGCTGAAAAAGCTCACAACCGACCCCGGCACGACAAAATAAACTGTCATTGCGAACACCCTCTGTCAATGCGAGCAGCGCTCCTTGCGACGAAGCAACCTGTCGTTGCGAGCAGAGGTTGTCATTGCGAGGCACGCCGGAGGCGTGCCGAAGCAATCAAGTGTCATTGCGAGTGACGCCGCAGGCGCCAAGAAGCCATCTGAACAACAAAGGTAATTTGCATGGACACCCCCGGGCAGGAACACATCTATCATTTTGCGGAGTCGAAGCCGCTGGCCATTGTCGTCTACTGCAGTGACTCGCGGTTCCAGCGGGCGTTCAGAGAATTTGTAGAGAACGAGCTGCATCTCGAGGAGGGGGAGTACATCCCCATGGTGATCTCGGGGGGCGTCGCGTCACTCTCGGAGCCGCTCAGGCTTCCCAAGGAGTTCAAGTATATCAAAGACCGGATCCTGTTTTTCCTTGAGCGGTTCGATTCGGTTCATCGGGTCGTTCTCATCAACCACGAAGATTGCCGTCACTACGAGGCGCTGAAATCGTCTCTGGGCGCGATATTCCTGCAGCACGTGCAGCATATGACGGAGAAGCAGATCAGGGATCTCTCGAGCGTGGCGAAGACGCTGCTCGGCCTGGGGGCTCCCGGGTTGCAGATCGAGCTGTATTATGCACGATTGGTCAAAAACGGGACCACGACTGTCCGTTTCGAGAAAATCTGACATGCTTCTTAAACCGGCGGTTTGCGGGCCTGTCTAATAACCATATATTACCTCCACAAGCACGCCGGACGGAGTGAATCGCACTTCCGTTCCCGCCTCACATTTTATTCACCTCAGGAGGACATCTCACACATGACTCACACGATGACCAGGATCATCGTACTTCTTTCACTGGCCTCGGGTTACGCTCTTGCCCAGATGCCACGCGAAAAGGTCGATACAACGGCTGTTGCAAGGATCAAGGATGAGGGACTGAAGAACTCTCACGTCATGGAAATCCTCAGCACTCTCTCGGATGTGTACGGTCCCCGCCTGGGATGGTCCCCCGAATTCAGGAGGGCCGCGGACTGGGCGGGGAAGGAATTAAAGGGCTGGGGTCTCCAGAATGTGCACTACCAGCACTGGGCGCCTCTCGGAAAAGGATGGACGCTGAAGAATTTCTATGCGATGGTCAGGACGCCTGTCCCCTTCCCGGTCATTGCCTACCCCGCGGCATGGTCTCCCGGCATTGACGAGACCGAAGCGGACGTCGTCTACCTGGATGTAAAAAAGGTCGAGGACTTTGACGCATTCAAAGGGAAGCTCAAAGGGAAGTATGTACTTCTCAGCCCCCCCGTGGAGTTGAAGCCCCACTTCGAACCTCAGGGACTCCGGCTCGCGGACTCTGTTCTCCTGAAGATGGCGAACGCGGACTTTCAGCCCGGACGGCGGGGCGGACGCAGGGGATTTGGCCGTGTCCCGACGCTCGATTCGATGTTCGTGGTCATGCGCCAATTCGCGCCCGATGTCGACAGCGCGACGGTGATTCAGCGCTGGCAGGAAATGCAGGTGAACCCGCGGAAGCTCGAGTTCGCGCAGAAGGAAGGGGCCGTCGCGGCGATAACCGAGGGTCGCGGAGATGGAGGGACGCTCCTTGTCCAGTCTGCGACCGTTCCCCAGTCGCCCGACATCCCGTTCAATCAGCGCGTTTCCCCGTACGATCCGAAGGCGCCGGAGATAATCCCCCAGGTGGTCTTCGCCACGGAACACTACAACCGTATTGTGCGCATGCTCCGGATGGGGGAAAAAGTGAAGCTCGATATGAACCTCGAGGTCGCCACGACAAAGGCTGATTCCGGGTTCAACATCATCGGAGAGATACCCGGCACCGATCTGAAAGATGAGATCGTCATGATCGGGGCTCATTTCGACAGCTGGCACAGCGGCACAGGAGCAACGGACAACGGCACCGGGTCCGCGGCGTGCATGGAGGCGATGCGCATACTCGAGACGGTCATGAAGAGCAGCGGATTGAAGCCGCGTCGGACTATCCGCATCGGTCTGTGGGGATCCGAGGAAGAGGGACTTATCGGATCCCGTGAGTACGTTTCGGCTGTATTCGGTAAGCGCGAAGCGGACCCCGGCGGCGGATTCCCCGGCGGGGGAGGGGGAGGAGAATTGAAGACAACTCCCGAATATGACAAACTCTCCGTCTATCTTAACCACGACAACGGGAGCGGACGGGTCCGGGGCATCTACCTCCAGGGGAATGAGGCTGCGCGCCCGATATTCCGGAGCTGGCTCACCGCCTACGGCGATCCGACCGCGCAGACAATCACCATCCAGAACACGGGAGGCACCGATCACCAGTCNNGACAGCCGGACGCACCACTATAATATGGACGTGTACGACAGGGCGCAGGAACCTGACATGAAGCAGGCTGCGACAATTATCGCTGTCTTTGCATACACGGCCGCAAACAGGGATGCGAAATTCCCGAGGAAACCCGTGCCGGCAGGAGGGCAGCGGGTTCCCTGAATCTAGCAATCCCGCCTTTTTGAGGCTGGACTAACAGTCACGCTGCTTTCATGCATGATTGGCAGTCCCGCCGCTCCCGGGCGGGACCGGGAGTCACGCTGGATTACGGCGTGAATTCTCAGGACCACACTTCGGTGAAAGCGGTCACCACGCCTCTGGACGTGACCAACGATCACGCCGTTCTGACCGGTGACGGCTTTCTCTTCCCCCCCGTTTTCGGAGCACAAAGATCGCTCTCCGAATCGTTCCCTCCGCGACCGACAACCCCAGTTTAGTGATGCAGATCACAGAGACAAACGAACAGTTGTTCCGGGATTGACATTAGAGTCCGCTGTGCGTATGATGAGTCACCATTCTGTTTGACCATTCATCGCTTCTCCATTATTATCTCACATCCGGTGACCCTTATGGATCTCAAGGGGCTAATTTTTGGAAATACTCCTGAGCCGTCGATAAAGCTCCGAAGCGAATTCGATGTCAAGATCGAGCGGAAGGTGAACAAGACGCCGGTGCATTTCGACGCCCGTGTGAAAGGCCACTTCGTCCCGAAAGGGGGAAAGGCCGAGTTCATCACGGATGAAATCTACGTCCACGGAATGCCGAACGTAAACCTCCGGAATCTCTTTCCCCAGGAGCTGAAAGAAGTCCAGAAATACGCGATCTCTGTCGAATACCCGAAAGCACTTGCAAAGAAACTCCGCTGAGTCTTACTACCTGATTTACCCCTCCGTTCTCCGCATTTAATACTATCTTCTGGGGTGCGGGTTCTTTATATTTTTCCCCGCATCGGTGCAATGGTTTGCCCGAAAACATATCCGAGAGACTTCAGCTCCCCCATGCAGAGATCCGCGTTATTCATTCTCCTTCTCATCGTCGCTCCTTTTGCCGCGGCGTCCCGCGCGGGGGCGCCATACATCGACGTCTCGAGCTACGTCAAAGGGTTCGTCCGGGTGAACGGCAACAGCCTGGGACGCCACTGGATATTCGTCCCCGGACGAAGCTCTACTCCCCCGCGCCGGGGTTGGCTCGGGGGCGGAATGAGATTCTGCTTTTCGACCTGCATTGCACCGAACCGGGACCTCTGCGGGGGATGGAATCGCTCGGATAGGAATCCGGATTTTCCGGCCGGCGTCGAACACATAGCGAAGGAGAGAGCAGATGCGCGTTATTGCATTGAGTGATCTGCACGGGTCGATCGAAATGGTCGAGCAAATCCTGTTTTCTGAAAGATATTTCGACCTCGTCATCCTTGCGGGCGACATCACCACTGCGGGGACTCCTCCCCAGCTCGAAAAAGCGATCCGGCGGGTCGAGGCCTTCGGGAAACCCGTCCTCGCTGTTGCGGGGAATATGGACTCGCTTGCACTGGAACGGAAGCTCGAACAGCTTGGCGTCTCAATCGATTCCCGCGGCGTTATTATAGGGGAGGTCGGTTTTTTCGGCGTCTCGGCGGCGCCGGCTTCGCCGTTGCGCACTCTGAACGAGATCTCGGAGAGGGAGATCATGGAGCGCGCGGAGGCGGGTTGGAAGGATGTCGCCGGGGCCCACTGGAAGATATTTGTCCCCCATGCTGCCCCGAGAGACACGGCGATCGATCTCACGCATTCTGGAATACATGCCGGGAGCACCGCGGTGCGGGATTTCATCAGGAAGTGGAAACCCGACGCCACAATCTGCGGTCATATCCACGAAGCCCGCGGGATCGATAAAATCGCCGGGATGCCGGTGGTCAATTGCGGCCCGGCCGGAAAGGGGTATTACGTCGTGATGACGATCGGAGAGATACTGGAGCTCGAAAACCGGTCGATCGCGTAGGCGCCTCCGTCACTCCCCCCGTATGTCTCCCTTGCGTGCGCGTCTGTTACTGATTTCGTCGAGAAGGTCGCATTCCCGGCTCATCAGGTGCTGCCCGGTCACCAGCCGGTCGCCGAATTCAAAATGTGTGTCATTCGCACTGGAAAACGCCGGCCACTCCGGGAACCCTTTCCCGTTCGGGTCACCTGATTCCGCGAATCGAAGCCATACCCCGTGCATCGCATCGGCGACTCTGATGTCCGCTTCTTCGGCCTGTACTCCTCCGGGGGTCGTCTTGAAAACGTAGAAGAGCTCGATCCCGTGCGTCGCCCCGATGTTATGTTCCTTGAGCACGGGGGAAACGCGCGTGAAATGATAGAGCCATACACGGTTTCCGTGAAGACTGAGTGCGCGGGCTGTGCGCCGTGCCGGGGCGACGAACGCGGCCACCGTGACGAGCCGTGCCATGGCGGGTTTGACTTCCTCCGGAGTGCGGGCGGGAAACATCCGAATTACGCGCGCGGCATACTCGCCGAATATTCTTCTTAGCGCGAGGTCGTAACCCTGTGGCCTCCTGATCGGGATCTGCTGTATGAACAATGTCCCTTCGTCCGCATTCGAACCCAGGAGAATGGGGACGGTGTTCCCCTCCCCGGCGGCAAACATCTCCACGGGGGAGCGGGGCAAAATATATCCGTCGATCGCCGGCCCCATTCTTCTCCCTCCCCCAAAGAGCCCGATGCGCGGATGGCTTGAAGCCAGCAGTTTCTCCGGGGGTATGTCGCGCAGCCTGGCGGCTGTTTCCGCGGTTGCTCCCTCCGGATCCTCAATGCCGATCTGGCGTGCAATCTCGACTCCGGTGGATTCGGCCGAAGAATCCGTTTCCCCCTGCGGGCGCAGACGGGGAAGATCCGAGGGGACGCCGCTTTCCATGATGGCCCTGTGAAATAGTCCCTTTGCAAGCGGTGAGGCGATCAGGCAGCCGACTGCGACGCTCCCCGCCGATTCGCCGAAGACAGTCACGTTTCCCGGGTTTCCGCCGAATGCTGAGATATTCCGGCGCACCCACTTCAGGGCCTCGATCTGGTCCAGCAATCCGTAGTTCCCTGAAACATGGTCGGGAGATTCGGCGCTGAGCGCGGGGTGTGCCATGAACCCGAACGGACCGAGACGGTAATTGATCGTCACCTGGACGGCTCCGTCCTCCGCGAAATGGAGCCCGTCATATGTCTTTTGCGATCCGCTCCCGATCGTAAACCCCCCGCCGTGTATCCACACTAGTACGGGTCTCTTTTCTCCCGGATTCGCCGCCGTCCAGACATTGAGGTAGAGGCAATCTTCACTCTGTTCTCCCGCGATGCCGGGTATGATCTTCTGCGCCGGTTGTGGGCATGAGGGACCGAACGCGCTGCACTCCTTTACCGTGTCCCATGATGCCACGGCCTGGGGCGGCCTCCAGCGGAGATCTCCGACAGGCGGTCGGGCATAGGGGATTCCGCGGAAGACGCGCACCGGGGAGCCGGGAGTCTCGATCACTCCCCGGATCTTTCCCGCGTCGATCGTCAGGAGCGTGTCGCCCGCATACGTTCCCGGAGGGTTGAAGAGCATTGTGGCTGCTGCAACGCCGAGATGCGGCAGCAACGCAGAGATCCTTCGAACCATTGATCGTACCATTGATGATCGTATCATAAGATCCTCCTCCTTGTATATTCTCCCGCTTCGAAGTATCTTACGCTTGTTGCCGCGAGTCCTTTGACACAGGCCATTCCTCCGTACCCGGAGGAATGGCCGTTTCGTTGCATGGCCACCCGGGGCGCCCCCCTCTGACACCAACAGATCATTCCGATGACTCCCAAAGACCGTCTCCTGATCGCGCTTCACAAGGGAAAACCTGACCGCCTCCCTGCGACAGTTCACCAGTGGCAGGGTTTTCACCTGGAGGAATTCATGGGGGGCATGACCGACCTCGAAGCGTGCAAGTCTGTCGGCCTGGACGCACAGATCCAGTATTTCGAAGACATGGCGCAGTTCTGGCTTGTGGATGCCGATTTCACGAAGCTGAATACATCAACGTGGAAGGACATACCCTCCGTCGTCAGCAATGAACCGGAGCGCCGGATTGTGCATCACACGATAACCACCCCCGGGGGGACTCTCACGTACAAGACGGCCGGGGACAGAAAGACCACATGGATTACGGAGTACCTGGTCAAGCAGGAGGACGATCTTGATCTCATAAGAAAATACATGCCGGTTCCGCGGCTGAACCTTGCGCCGGTTCAGAATAAATACGATGAGATCGGTGATGCGGGGATCCTTCGGGGATTCGTCTGGGGGGATCAGGCGGGCTGCTGGCAGCATGCCGCCTGTCTGATGGATGTCACCCGCCTGATCGAGGCGACGTTTGACAGTCCGGGATGGGTTCACGAATTCCTCGGTGCGCTCCTCGAAAAGAAACTGCAATTCATCGAATCGATGAAAGGTGCCAGGTTCGATCTGATCGAGACCGGTGGGGGAGCGTCTTCCTCGACACTGATTTCCCCGTCCATACACGGGGAATTCTGTCTCCCGTACGACCGGCGCATGCATGACGCCCTGCATGACGCCGGGTTCACCGTCACGTACCACACGTGCGGCGGTACCCGGGGGATCGAGGATCTTATCGTCGCAAATCACACGGACGCCTCGGAGACACTGGCCCCCCCGAGCGTGGGGGGCAACCAGGAGCCGTGGGACTTCAAGATCAAAGTCGGCGATCGTCTGGCCCTTATCGGCGGGATCGATCAGTTCAATACGCTCACGAGAGGCTCGAAGAATGAAATCAGGGAGAAAGTGTTCGAGCTCTTCGAGAAAGTCGGTCGCGACGGCGGNNCACGATGATCTCGGGCGTGATTGACGATAGATCCTCTGTGGGCGATATTCTCTCTAAAGACCCGACAGCACACCCCACCCGGTGCATGGATCCCATCCCGGGCCTGCCTTGTATCCCTTTTTCGTCGACGTGGTGATATTGTCCCCCTGAGTGATATCGCGGCACAGTTTCGGGTTTGCATACAGCGTGGTGTGTATGAATCCGACCGGCTTTCCCTTTACCTGATTCACGCGCGCTATCAACGCTGCCATGAGGGGAGCCACGGCGCTCGTTCCGCCGATCACAAGCTGTTGTCCGTCAACAAGTACATTGTACCCGGTCTGCGGATCAGCGTCCCCCGCAACATCCGGCAGCCCTCTCCCTTTGAACCCCGAGCTCGCCGACGGAGGCACTCCCGTCTTCTTCTGGTAGTCGGGCAAGGGGAACACGTCGCTTACCCCTCCTCCGGTGGCGGAGTTGCTGGACTCGTGCCAGACGACTTCTGACTGAATCGTCGCCCCCTGCAC
>PMND01000083.1:9615-13486 GCA_003161955.1 Ignavibacteriota bacterium
TGCATCCAGGAAGCCCTTGTCCGAGTTCGGCGCGAAGTAGACCACGATCGCCGCGCCGGGGGATATGGCACCCGCGACCTCGATATCGAGCATCACCTCGCCGTCGGCGCTGTCCGCAGTCGAGGGACTGTTGATCCCGCCGTCGACCGAAACGGCCTTCANNCCGATGCACTCTCCTTTGCCTGTCGCGCTCTTTGGAAAGCCATAGATGCCGGCCAGTGTATTGGGGGAGAAACTCCGGGGAGATGCTGCGTGGTCGATGAACATCCCGTTGTGCGTTGCTACCTGGAACATCGGCCGGGTGAGGGGCCGGTTGTCGAGCCCGAATACCCCCTCGATGATCTTTTCGAGCGACTTTGGGATCGATATTTCGCCGGTCCTGCATCTGAACACACTTCCTCCGGCGTCGCGGTAGTGGGAAAGATTGACGATAAATGCCCCTTCGAGGTCCTTCACCTTTCCCCTGAGGATCACGCTTCTGCGCGCGCTGCTCGATTCGACGATCGAGAGATGGTGCTCGTGGGCGAACTGCTCGATCGCGGCGAGGTCCTTTGCGGAAGCGCCGTACTCCTTCTCGAATTCGTCGCGCGAAAGGCGTTTGCCCGTCTTTGATCGTGAACGGAGCGACTTGTTTCCCCGGACGCGGACCGTGACTTCGGCAACCTCATCGGCGCTGAGCGTGTCTGTTCTGGTCCCCTCAGGCGCCGACTTGGCGCTTCCTGCGAGTTTGATATAGCCGGCTCCGTTTGATCTTGTGTTTGCCATGCCCCTCTCCTCCCGGTTGTTAGTGTGTCAAAGAACTGCGATGAACGAATGTGTAAAGCCTGAGATTCATATTTCGAGCTTCTTCCCTTTCGTCTCGGGGAACATCCAGATCCAGGACCCGGTCAGCAGCGCAAAAAGTGCGGCAAGGAATATGCCTCCCGCCATCCCGTAGGAGCTGGCGATCCAGACGATGATGACGGGCGTGAGGAACTGGACTCCGCGGGCAAGGTTGAACGCCGACCCCATTGCCGTGTTCCGTATGTCCGTCGGGAACAGCTCTGAAAACAGGGGGCCGTAGCCGCCGAACATCCCTGTCCCGAATCCCACGAGGAACATGAAAATGAGTATTATCCCCGGGTAGGCGGCAATGGGTCCCCAGAAGATTGTCACCATCGCAAGCCCGAGCGCCCGGACCACGGCATACATCGAATACGCCGGACGCCTGCCGAGGCTGTCTGCCGCGAACCCGAACGTGAAGTATCCCAGGAACCCGCCCGCCTGTGTCACAAGTACCCACAGGGCGGATTTCACCATGGAGAAATGCCGCTCCTCGTGCAGGTATCCCGGAAGCCACGAGTATGTGAACCAGTATGCCGACATGTCGAATATCGCCAGGACAAGCGAGAGGATGAATATGCGCCTGTAGGAATCCGAAAAGAGGAGCCGGATTTTCCTGGCGAAATCTTTCGCGCCGGAGAGCTGTGCATCCTGTCCTGCCGCGCGCCGCTCCCTGTTGAGCAGCCAGACNNCGCGCCAGCCGATGGCCGGTGCCACGATGCCGCCGATCACCGATGCGAGCGCCACGCCGATCGGTGCCCCCGTCTGCATGAATGCGCCGTACCTCCCCCGGACCTTTGCGGGAAACGTCTCGCCGACGTACGTCTGCCCGGTCGCCCATTCGCCCCCCACCCCCAACCCCGTGATCACCCGGAATAGGAGGAGAAACCAGAGGTTCGGCGAGAGCCCGCTCAGGAACGTCCCGATGCTGTAGCATAGTATCGTCCATTGAAGGACGGTTCTCCTCCCGAACCTGTCGGAGAGAAGCCCGAACATGACTCCTCCCGCCGCAGTCGCCGCAAGCGATGAACCGAGGACGAACGAGAGCTGAACCTTCGAAAGACCGAGCTCCTGCCCGATCGGGATCAGCAGAAACGTGTAGAGTATGAGATCATAGAAATCAAACACCCATCCTGCCCAGCTCATGAACAGGATCTGGTGATGTTCGCGTGTCAGCGTCTTCGCCTCGTTCAGCAGCGGTTTGTCCATGAGGGGCGACCCTATTTGACAAGCCCGAGCTTCCTCAGNNAGGATCTCGGCTTTCCCGCTGATCCGCCGAAGCGAGGCTGCGCGGGTCCTCGCAAGATCCCGGAGCGGCACCGCCGGCCAGGCGATCAGTGTCTTGAGATTCTCGGTTGCGATCGAACTATACCTGGAGAGGTGCTTCCTGATTTCTTCTTCGTGGCCGCCGAACGCGGCGAAGAGCTCCAGGCAGACCTCCGTCCGCTCAATGTCGCCCAGAGAACACGCGGGATCGAGAAGCGCGGCGCGGGCGGTCACGAGCTCCGAGAGATGTCCCGCGACGTGTTTCTGCTGAACGAAAAGGCGGACTGCCGCTTCCCCGGGCCAGAGGACTCTCTGGCGAAAGGAGATCCCCCGAAGAGCCGCTGCGTTCTCATTTGCCTCCCTGCGTATGTCGGCCTCGCAACGGGAAAATAAATCCCGCATCGAGCCGGGAGGGAGGATGTAGGCGGTTTGCCGTTTCGATTCCAGGCGTTTCGTCAGGGCCTCGAGTTCCCGTATTCTTTTCAATCCGATGGTCCCCAGGACGGACTGTTCCCGTTCCAGGATGGCTTCGAGGGCCCCCATCGCCTCCCGTGTTACCGACGTGACCCGCTCCTGGAACTCCTGGATTTTATTCTCGTAGTGGCTCCGGGCGGATTCAGCCCGCGAGAACTTGATCCTGTTGCTGATGCTTCGTCCTGCGAACGCGCCGCTGATCCCTCCGATGATCGCACCGACCACGCTCCCCATTCCCGGAGCGACCGCTGTCCCGATCGTCGCGCCCGCTTTTGCCCCCGCGAAGCTGCCGATCCCGGTCCCGGCGGCATCCAGCCCGATGTTCTTCACCGACGTCAGCAGGTTCGTGTGCTTTTTCTTCAGGAGCCTTATTTCCCGGAGTGTGGAGAGCCCCAGCGTGAGGAACGGGTTTTGGAAATCGACGTCGCCCACGGAGGCGAGTACAGGGACGTGTGGTGCCGCAACAGCGACATTTCCGGCAAGCGCTTTGTTCGTTCCGAATGCCGCATCGAACCCTCCCCCCCCGATGATGCTCAACCTGTATGACCCGGGAGCGTGATCGATCGTGAAGAGTCCTTCTTCTGCGCGGAAGAAATCTCCCGGGGTCAGTACGCTGGTACCCGGGGATTCCTCGAAGTGATCCTGAAAATCGAATTGCAGCGGCTCTCCGAGATCGAACTTCCTGCCGTCCACAGAGGCCTGATGGATCCCCCGGTCCGGATTTTCCGCGAACGACACGCTGTGTGCGCGCCCCTTCAGGCTGTCGGCGACGATGTGTTCGGCAAACAGCCTGTCAAATNNATCGATTCCGTAACGTGGCCGTCCGTTTCATGAATCTTGTGAAGCGTCATCGCTCCCGTCCAGCCTGATTCTCCCGACTTGCTGATAATCGAGAGCCTGCCCAGGTTCTGGCGGTGTATCCACTCGGTCCAGGGGGGGCCACCTTGGTCGATGCCGAATCTGTGGAGCTGTTCTCTTTCCTTTGGCGAGAGCTGAGCGTCGGGGAAAACCTCATTCAGGATGGTTGCCAGCGGAACGGGTTCTTTCGATGAACTGTAGTAAAATTGCGCTCCGAGCCGTCGCACTCTGATGGCCCTGGACGCGGCGTACACGAACGCCGCGATCAACATCAGGCCGGCCGCGGCTTCTATGAATACGGAGTTTTCCAATGTTTCTTCGAAAAAGTGTAGTCGCAAAAAATCATTTAATTGTGCCGAAAAGGAATGCAAAAGTCAAAGGAGAAAGTTGACTTTTATATTCCTTCAAAATACATTCCAGCGCTTCCTCCGTTCTTTATTCATTTCCATAC
>PMND01000083.1:13581-13706 GCA_003161955.1 Ignavibacteriota bacterium
AGATGCGTGGCATGCCACGGCAGCGAAGGGAAAGGGAATGGACCCGCGTCTGCGTTGCTGTATCCGCGCCCCCGGGACTTTACAACCGGAAAATTCAAGTTCCGTTCCACGGAGTCGGGGAGCAT
>PMND01000125.1 GCA_003161955.1 Ignavibacteriota bacterium
CAGCGTCCACACAAGCAGCTTCTGGTATCCTGACACCCTTTAAACCGGCCCTGAGAGGCCGAAAGGGAGCGAACGGTGGTACACCTCGATTTCTGGTCTGAGCCTCCATCCCTGATTCAGGGGCTGGAGGTTTTTTTATGTCCGTCCCCCCCCCATCGTCCCACTACCAGCCGGGAAGTTACCCCATGAGAAAGCTCAAAGCACAGATTATCGACGAGGCAGGGTTCGAGCGCACAATCACGCGGCTGGCACACGAAATCCTCGAGAAAAACAAGGGTGCCGAGAGCATAGTCATCGTCGGCATCAGGACCCGCGGGGAATTCATCGCCAGGCGCATCGCCCGGAAGATCGAGGAGGTGGAAGGGGTCACGCTCAAAATCGGTTCACTCGATATCACCCTGTACCGGGACGACCTGCTCGGGAAACTCGAACAACCGCAGCTCAAGGGAACCGATATTCTGTTCGACCTCAACGGCAAGAACGTCATACTAATCGACGACGTGCTCTACACCGGGAGGACGATCCGGGCGGCTCTGGATGAGCTCATTGATCTCGGCCGTCCCACTACCATCCAGCTTGCAGTGCTCGTGGACCGGGGGCACAGGCAGCTCCCGATCCGGGCGGATTACGTGGGGAAAAATGTTCCCACAAGCTCCAGCGAATCGATCAGAGTTCATGTCAGGGAGGTGGACGGGGAGGATGCCGTGCTGCTCATGCACCCCGAGTTGCCGGAATAGCGCATAGTTGGACCAGAAAGGAATCCGTTCAATGCCACTGAAGAGCAAACATCTGCTGGGACTCGACGGCATGAGCCGCGAGGATATCTTGCTGATACTGGACACCGCGGTGTCGTTCCGCGAAGTGCTTGAGCGGCCGATCAAAAAAGTGCCGCCGCTGACCGGGAAGACGGTGGCGAACATGTTCTTTGAGAACTCCACACGGACACGGCTGTCATTTGAGCTCGCGGAACGCCGACTGTCCGCGGATGTGCTTGGATTTCAGGCGACAGGGAGCAGCGTGAGCAAGGGGGAAACGCTCAAGGATACTGCGCGCAATATCGAGGCCATGAAAGTTGACATGGTCGTAATGCGCCATTCAGCCGCCGGGGCGCCGCACTACCTTGTCAAAGTGATCGACGCCAACGTGATTAACGCAGGGGATGGGGGGCACGAACATCCCACGCAGGCACTCCTCGACATGTATACGATCCGGGAAAAGCTCGGGCGACTGGAGGGTCTCCACGTCTGCATTGTGGGGGATATCGCACACAGCCGTGTTGCCCGGTCCAATATTTACGGGCTCAAAACGATGGGAGCCAGGGTCTCNNGATGTGCTCCCGACGGTCGACGCGCTCAATGTCCTCAGGATCCAGATGGAGCGTGACGCCGGCCGGCTTTTCCCGACACTCCGGGAATACCACAATTTCTACGGCGTGACACGGCAGCGCCTTGAGAAGGCCGGGCGTGCCATCACGATACTGCATCCCGGGCCGATCAACCGGGATGTCGAAATCTCCGCAGATGTTGCCGACAGCGAGCACTCGGTCATTTTGCAGCAGGTCCTGAACGGCGTGGCAGTCCGTATGGCGGTTCTGTATCTCCTTTCTTCACGTAACTGATATCGCGAAGGAACCTCACAACAATGCAATACCTCCTCAAGAACGGCAGGTTGATCGATCCCGTCACCCGGCGGGACGAAGAAATTGATATACACATCGTTGACGGGAAGATCGTCCGGATCGCAAAAGGCCTCAGCGTTCCATCGGCGCAGGTCATAGAACTCACGGGGAAAGTCGTGGCCCCCGGGTTTATCGACATGCATGTGCATCTGCGGGAACCCGGATTCGAGTACAAAGAGACGATCCTCACGGGATGCACTGCGGCGGCAGCGGGGGGATTCACCGCCGTCTGCTGCATGCCCAACACGAATCCACCCATCGATGACGAATCAGTCGTCCGGCTCATCAAGGAGAAGGCGCGCATCGCGATGAACGGGCTGGTGGATGTCTATCCCGTGGCGGCCGTGACGAAGGACAGGAAGGGGGAACATCTTGCTCCCCTGGCCGAGCTGGCTGCGGCGGGTGCGGTTGCTTTCAGCGACGACGGCGATCCTGTCCATGACGCAGATATCATGAGGCGGGCGCTGGAATATGCGTCGATGTACAACTGTCCGGTCATTCAACACGCGCAGGACATGCCGATGACAAAGGGAGGAGCGATGAACGAGGGGTTTACGGCGACGCGCCTGGGAATTCCGGGCATGCCCCCGGTAGCGGAGGATGCGGTGCTTGCCAGGGATATCCAGATCACGAAGTATACGGGGGCCAGATACCACCTGGCGCATATGAGCACGGCGGGCGCGACGGCGATGATGCGTGCTGCCAAAGCAGAAGGGTTGAACGTGACCTGCGAGGTGACCCCCCATCACTTTTCACTGACGGACGAGGCGGTAAGCGGCTTCGACACGAACACGAAAATGAATCCCCCGTTGAGGACGAAAGCGGACGTCGAGGCGCTCAAGAGGGGATTGAAGGACGGGACGATCGATGCGATCGCAACGGACCATGCCCCCCACTCATTTGATGAAAAGCAGGTGGAGTTCCAGTCCGCCCCGTTCGGCATCGTGGGACTCGAAACTGCCCTCGGACTTGTTGTTACAGAACTCGTCAACGGCGGCGTCCTCACTCTTTCTCAAATGATCGAGAAGATGTCGACAAACCCCCGACGCATAGTGAACCTCCCGGCAATTCGCATAGCGGAGGGGCAACTTGCCAACCTTACGATATTCGATCCTGGGGCTGAGTGGATTGTGGACACCCAGGCATTCAAGTCGAAGTCGAAAAACTCCCCGTTCGGAGGGAGAAAACTGACGGGGAAACCCGTCGGGGTCATTAACAACGGCGAAGCGTACTGGGTCTGAGGTTCGTTCTCCGCGTCCTCAATCGTAGACACCTGCCTTTGTTTCCATACACACCGTTCCGCTGAATCCTCAAAAGCGGCGCCGATTCCCCACTTTTGCGTAGAGCGGGAATGGCACGTCATTTGAACGTGTGTATCAACAACGACCCAGCACAATCCGGAAACGACAATGAAAACCGTACTCGCACTTGCCGCAGTCAGTCTACTCGCGGTCTCGGGATGTCACCGCAGGGGTCCCGACGATTTTTCATCTGAACGAGCACCCAGCCCACCAACCGGACTCCGCACGCAAACGGGGGACAACTTTATCGAAATACTCTGGAACCCGAACCCGGAGTCGTTTATTGCCGGGTACAACGTCTATGCGGGCTCTTCGTTTCAGGGGAAGTACCAGTGGATAGGCTCGACGCGGAGCACATCCTATATCGACAGGGGAGCCGTCAACGGGAACACGTACTACTACGCAGTCACTGCGTACGACAGAGATGGAAATGAGAGCGACCTGAGCCGCGACGTGGCGTACGACATCCCGCGTCCTGAGGGATACGGTGTTGCACTGTCCGATTACAGGACCGTACCCCTGACTGCGGGGTATGATTTCTCGGCCTATGCGATACTTGCGTACAACGATAAGAACAGCGACATGTGGTACGAATATTACAATGGCGTCAGCTACATGGATGTCAACACCGACTCGGACATACAGGACGTGGGTCCGACGCAGTCGATTCTTGACATCAACCAGGCCCCCGGGAGCGGTTGGTCTCCAACGCACGATGTGCAGCTCACCGCAGGACATACGTACGTGGTCTGGACCTGGGATGACCATTACGCGAAGTTCCGGGTCTCGGCCTTATCCCCGGGGCGCGTGGAGTTTGATTGGGCCTATCAATTGCAGAAATCAAACCCCCTGTTGAAACGCGCCGTGGTGGGCGGCGTGAATTCCCGTCCGGCGGTAACGCCGCACAGGATCAACTGAGGGGTTTTCTGTTGAATCTGTGCCCCCGGATAAGCAGAGGGGGGTGAGGCGGGGGGCACAGAAATCATGCAATGGAGGAGATGGTGCCGCACGGACGGTTCGATGGTGGCCGGGCGCGCAGGCACCTTCCTCCATTGTCTGCTATCCAGCGGACCCGATCCACGGCGATGAAAACGGGGAAACCATGCGACGACACTACAGCTCTTTGATTACACTGTGTGCAGTTCTCCTCGCCATAAACGGCTCCCTGGCGCAGCACAACGGCGGAGGGGGGAGGAAATCCGCTGGAGCAGGGACCGAACGCCGGCATGGATCACATTCTGAAGGGATGGGGGGACTGACAGTCCTTCCTCCCGTCCCCATTACGCGGCCGGTCGACCTCGTCTGGCCTCCCGCTATCATCGAGCCCCCGGGATATGGACCTGGATACACGCCATATCCCGCAGATCCCGCGGGTGATCCGGAGCCGGCCGAGCCTGTGGAGAGGGGAGTCGAAGTGAGGCTGGATGACTGCATGGAAAATGCAGGATTGGCGGGTTACAATTTTTCCGGGCGCAAGGTCGTTTCGTGCGAAGACTCCACTGTCGATGTTTATCTGTCGTTCAACGACGTCGGAAATTACTACTTCCTCGTCCCGGGCGACACGCAGATCAAGGACGTCGGCCCGCGCACTGAGCTCAGGAGCGTCAGGTTCATAAAACCCGGGAACTGGTCTGCAAACCACGGAGTGACGCTCACCGCCGGACATGTGTATGTCGTCTGGGCGTACAGCGGGGATCTGTACCTGGTGAAAGTCGACGCGTTGTGGGAGAAACATGTGATGTTCAGCTGGTTGTGGCATTCCCACCTTTCTCCGGCCGATGCCGAGAAGTTCCTCAAGGACAATGCGGACGGACCGCCCCGGACTCCGTACTTCACGCGGTAAAATCATCGCGGCAACGCTACACCTCCGGCAGGTTGACTTTCTGCCGGAGGTGGGTTAATATTCAGTCCTGAACAACACCCATGAGAACAACCGCCCCCCTGACGCTCCTCGTCGTGCTTGCACAGGCTCTCTCCCCCGGCATGTCAATTCCCCCCGGGGAAAGCGAACAGGCAGGGAAGACGGAAATCCGTGACGTGTTCGATGATGTGCAACGGGGCATCTCTCAGGGAAACGTTGCGATCTTCTCACCCCATATTCACAGCCAGGTTCGCGTCACGCTTCACGGCGGCGAAACAGGGCTCTACAGCGCAAATCAGGCATATTATCTCCTGCAGAATTTTCTCCGCGACCGGAAGCCCGTGAGTTTTGCATTCACGACATACGGAGAATCAGAGAGTACCCCCTATGGCACCGGGAACGCGGCATTCACATTCCGGGGCGTCCGCCAGCACGCGCAGATATATGTCGCGCTTGCAAGAGAAGGGGGACGATGGGTGATAATGCTTATTAATATCTACTGATCCCATTGGCCGGGTATTTTTCCTCCCTCAGCGCGAAAGTGACCCGGGCCAGAATCCCGCCCGCCGCGGCGGCAGTCGCTGCCCTCTTCCTGCTCCTCGGGATCTCCCGCGCCGTTCACTCGGGACTTGTGTCGTCGTACGAAACCCGGTGGGACCAGGTGAGCGAGGAACAATGCCGGGGGCACCTGTCGATTGCCATAGCGCGTTTTTCCCAGGAGCAACAATCGCTGCGGCGTTTGGTCGATGGCCTTGCCGCGAGTCCCGAAGTCCATGCCTTCTTCCTCAACAAGGGGAGCGACCGCACACCGCTTTTTGACCGGCTCGCCCAGCTGAGCCGCGAAGAAGGGGTGGGGATTGATGTGTACGACGGGAGGGGGGAGCTCGCAGCATGGGAGGGGCCGGGCGGCCCCGTCCCTTCCGGAGATCTTGCCCGCGCGCTTGAAGGGCGCCCGTTCACGTATGTGGTGCGCACGCCGGTTTCTTCGCTTCTCTTGATCGGTATCCCCATACGTATCGCCGATACGGTCCGGGGGATCGGGGTGGTACGGAGAATCATTGATTCCAGTGCCCCCCTGAACAATCCCCTCCTCAGGCAGGAAGCGGTGGACGAACAACTCTCACGGGAGATTGGAACCACCGTGGAGTTCTCTTTCGCGGGAGAAGGGGAAACTGTCAACGACAGCCGTTACTGCTCGGGCCCCATGTACGGACCCGACAGCACATTCCTCGGGACCGTCAGCGTGCTCCGCCCGGCACGGGTCATGTTCTTCGACTCACTGGGAAACGTGTTCCAGAGGATCGACGCCGTCCTTTCGGTTCTCCTTCTCCTGTTCGCGGGGTGGAGCGTCGCACGGCCGGTGGCTTCCGTGCGAAGTCCTGCCCTGGGGGCTCTCCTGATCACCGCGCTCATCTGGAGCATCCGGTACGCTCTTCTCTGGCTCGATGTCCCTTCCGGGTTCCTTTCGGGGGGGGCATTCGATCCCGGAATGTTCGCTTCGAAGTTCGGATTCGGCCTCGCCAAATCAATCGGCGAACTGACAATCACCACCGTTGCCCTCTCGCTCAACGTCGCTCTTGCCGCTCGTTTGTGGGTTCGAAAATCCGCGTCGATCCCCTCCGCCGCGAGAGCTCCCCTGCCGGCACGGGTCGTCGCAGCCCTCGCTGCGACTATTCTCCTTTTCTGGATCCTGCGCGGATACGCCGCAGCCATACGGAGCGGGGTCTTTGACTCGGGCCTGACGTATTTTGACGCCCGTGTGCTCCTCCCTTCCCCGGGGCTTGTGTTCATGGTGTTTAATTTCTTCCTCCTGGGCACGTGCACGATCTTCGCCGGGATCGCGCTGGCGCTGGCAATTGCGCGATGGTGCTCGCCGGCTGAGGGGGATAGCGTATCTTCGTCGGGATGGATTGCGGCGGGGGTCCTCCTCGCGTTTGCGGGCGTTGCGTTCGGAATGGTCCGGGGGACGCCGCTCACTTCCACGCTGTATCGCCTTGTTTTCGGCTTCGGGGTACTCATGGCCGCCCGGGGATATCAGAAGCTCTCCGCCGCCGGGGATATCCTTGAACTGCGCCGCTATGCGCTCCTGATCCTCGCGGCCGCAGTCGTCCTGCTCTACCCCCTCCTCGACGACTTTGTTCATGAAAAGGACCGCGGGAGAGTCGAAGTGTATGCGGCCGATGAGCTGAAGCCGGTGGATGGATGGCTCAAACATGTTGTGGAAGAGGGCCTGCACGGATTTGAAAGCGAAGGTTACCGCGAGCGGCTCTCCGAAGGGGATGCGGGAGATGTGGCGGGAATTGCATTCGAGCGTTGGTCCTCCAGCCTTGCCTGCAGCCAGGGATATGACGCGATGTTCACGGTGATCGATCCTGACGGGCGGGAGGCAAGCCGGTTCGTCATCGGGTCGTCCATTGCAGGGATGACGGAGGCTGACACCGCACTCCCGCTTTCTTCCGAGACGATCGTCCGGGTCAGGAATTTCGGCACAGGTGTCAATGCGCTCAAGGTGTACGCGGGGTCCATGCCGATCCTGGGCTCCGACAGCGCGCTTCTGGGTCATGTGCGCGTTGTGGTCGCCGCGGGTCAGCAGGCACTTTTCCGGGGTGAGACCCCTGCGATTCTGCGCGGCTCTTCGGAAGCGCGCATGGAGTCCTTCTATCGCCGCGTGACGCTCTCCGAATACCGTGACGGGATCCTCCTGACCTCGAATAACCCTCTCGTTCCCATTGCACGACCTCTCCCGGAGCCGGTCAGCGAAGCGTTCACGGATTCTACGCGAGCGTCTCTCTGGGCAAGCGAAGAGATCGACGGCGACCGATATGAGACTTTCTTTGTGCGCCGCGGACCGACGGGGATCATCTCCCTTGGGCTGAAGGAGCTGGGGGCGACCTGGCACATCGTCGGGATCGTGAAACTGGCCGCTGGCTGGGCCATCGTTGCGCTCCTGCTGATCCTGTGGTGGCGCATCGTTCAATGGCGCCGGAGGGTCCCGTTCAGGATGACGTTCCGGGACAGGTTGCTGATCGCTCTTCTTGTCACCGCAATCGTCCCGCTCACGTTTGTCGCCTTCTATGCACGAGTCTATGAAGGCGAACAGCAGATGGAGACTCTCGAGCAGCAACTGGACGAGGAAACACAGGGAGTCATCTACAACATCACCGAACACCCGGAGCAGGGGGTGAGCGTCCCCGCCTTCCCTGACACCCCGCTCAAGGCCGAGGAACTGGCCTCCGACATCGGAACGGATTTCAACATCTATACGGACAACCGGCTCCGCGTGAGCAGCCGGCCCACCCTGTACGATGTGGGAATTCTCGACACGCGCCTCAGCGGGAATGTCTATGCAAAGATCGTTCTCGGGGGAAAGCGCTTCGTCATTCAAACGGAAAAAATCGGTTCCGTCGAATACAGCGTCGGCTACCGGCCGATCCTCGACGCCAACCAGAACATCATCGGCGTGGTTTCCGTCCCGACCCTGTTCCGTTCCGAAGAGAGCGAAGAACAGGCAGCGCGCCGCAACGCACTTCTGCTCGGTACATATGCCGCCGTGCTCCTCCTTGTCGTCGCCATCGCCGCAGCGTTCGCGGGCCGGATCGCCGCGCCGGTTCAGAAGCTGACCGAGGCTACGCGGAGAGTCGCGAAGGGTGAACTGGATGTGCATGTCTCGCACGAGGGGGCTGAAGGGGAGATCAGCGAGCTGATCCGGGCGTTTGACCAGATGACCCACGACCTGCGCAGGAACCGGGAAGATCTGGTCCGCTATGAGCGGGAGCTTGCATGGAAGGAGATGGCCAAGCAGGTGGCGCACGAGATCAAGAACCCGCTGACGCCGATGCGGCTTTCCATCCAGCACCTGCGGCGGACGTACCTTGACGGTGCGGCGAACTTCAGGGAAATCCTAGAGAGCGTGACAAAGACGGTCATCGAACAGATCGACACGCTCAGCCGGATCGCTTCTGAGTTCTCCAGCTTTGCACGCATGCCGCGCCGGAATCTGGACCGCCTCGAGGTCGGTCGGGTGATCGAAGAGGCCGTGCGGCTGTTCGGCCAGGAAACATCGGTCGTGTTTGACATCCAGATCGGGGACGGGATCCCCCCGATCGTTGCGGACAGGGAAGAGCTTCGCAGGGCGCTGATCAACATCATTCGTAACGGCATCCAGGCGATGGACGGGGCGGGATCGATCCTCATACGGAGCTCGCGGGATGGCGGAGGAGTCGCACTCAGCGTGAAGGATCACGGGAAAGGGGTGCCGGCTGATATGATCGGCAAGCTCTTCATGCCGAACTTTTCGACGAAAACGGACGGGATGGGGCTGGGACTCGCGATCGTCAAGAAGACAATTGAGGATCTTCACGGCACGGTGATGTTGGAGAGCGAAGTGGGGGTGGGGACAACGGTCATGATCTGGCTCCCGTCGGCTGAGCCTGAACGGAAGGCACCGGCATGACGGTGATCCGGCCAGACGTTTTCCCCCCGGGGGTTACCGCGGCGTTCAGCACGCGGAACGGGGGAGTGAGCCCGCCCCCCCTGGGAATGAACCTGTCGTTCATGGTCGGAGATGATCCGGTCAATGTCCGGATGAACCGCGAGATTTTTTTCGGCGAACTCGGGATTCCACTCGGGCAGGTCGCCGTTCCCGGACAGGTCCATGGGACGACCGTGCGGCGGGTGAGCGGATCGGGAGACTACCCAGAAACTGATGCCCTGATCTCCTCCGAACGGGGACTCTTCCTCTGCGTATCCGTGGCGGACTGTGTCCCCATCCTCCTCTTCGATCCTCTCCATAATGCTCTCGGGGCGGTTCATGCCGGCTGGCGTGGGACGGCTTCAGGCATCGTGGTGGCAGCCGTAGAGGCCATGCATGCCGAGTTCGGGTCACTCCCGGCGGAGATCATCGCATCGATAGGGCCATCCGCGTCGGAATGCTGTTACAAGGTGGGAGCGGAAGTTGCTTCACAATTCTCCCCTTCGTTCGTCCGGGAAGAACGGGAGGGGTCCTTCGTCGACCTCAAGGGTGTGAATCGCGGTCAACTCCTTAATGCCGGGCTGCAACCGCGAAATGTCGAACTGAGCCCGTACTGCACTATTTCAGACTCCTCACTCTTCCATTCATACCGCAGGGACGGCGCAAAATCGGGCAGAATGATGGGCGTGATCGGACGCATGGCCTGATCTCCTTTCATTGATTATGTTACGCTAATTCGTTATCCTAACCATCGTATCATTTTTCAACAGAGGGGTTACTATGTGCGGCATTATCGGCTACATAGGAGAGAAGAACTGTGTCCCAATACTNNCTCATCAAGGACGGGGTCTTCCATATACAGAAGAAGGCCGGCAAGGTCTCGGATCTCGCCGAAGCTATCCGATCGGCGCACGGGACCCTCTCTGCAACGATCGGCATGGGGCATACGCGCTGGGCAACGCACGGCGAACCCAATGATGCCAATGCGCATCCCCACTGGGACGCCGCGAAAAAGATTGCTGTGATCCATAATGGCATCATCGAGAACTATGCGGCGATCAAGACAAAGCTTGTGAGGGACGGGCACAAGTTCCTGGGCGCGACGGACACGGAAGTCCTGGCGCACCTGATCGGCGTCATGTACGATGAGTCAAAGGATCTGACGACAGCGGTCCGCCTCGCACTCGCGGAAGTTGACGGGACCTACGGTCTCGTCGTGCTCTCGGTGCACGAGCCGGACAAGCTTATCGCCGCACGCAAGGGAAGTCCTCTTATCCTGGGCGTGGGCAAAGGAGAGAACTTCGTCGCGTCGGACGCTTCCGCGATCGTGGACCACACGCGCAACGTGGTCTACCTGGATGACGGTGAGGTCGCCGTGCTGACCCGCGAGGGGTTCCGGACGGTTACCATCGATGACGTCTCGGTGACAAAGAAGGTGGAGGAAGTGACCCTGGAGCTCTCGCAGATCGAGCGGGGGGGCTACGAGCACTTCATGTTGAAGGAGATCAACGAACAGCCCGAAACGATAACAAACGCAATGCGCGGCCGGCTCCTCGTGGACCAGGGGAACGTCGTTCTCGGCGGCTTGCGGGAAGTGATGGACAAGCTTCTCTGCGCACGCAGGTTCCTTATCACTGCCTGCGGCACATCGTGGCACGCCGGGCTGGTCGGCAAGTACATGTTCGAGCAGATCGCGAAGATGCCCACCGAAGTGGAATACGCATCGGAGTTCCGTTACAGGAATCCGATCATCAGGAGCGACGACGTCGTATTCCTGATCAGCCAGAGCGGCGAGACCGCCGACACGCTGGCGGCTGCGCGCGAGGCGAAGTCGAAACATGCGACGGTTCTGGGAATCGTCAACGTCGTCGGGAGTTCGATAGCGCGCGAATCGCACGGCGGTGTCTACATCCATGCCGGCCCGGAGATCGGAGTCGCTTCGACGAAGGCGTTCACCTCTCAGCTCACCGTGCTCGCGTTGATTACGCTGATGGTCGCCCGGGCCCGGGGGATGTCTGAGGCTGACGGGAGGGTGCTCGCCGAGGAGATCGCGTCACTTCCCGATAAAGTGCGGACCATACTTCGGAACACGGACACGATCCAGGCGATCGCGCACGAATTCAAGGACACCCCCACAGCCCTCTATCTGGGCCGCGGTGCGAATTTCCCGGTTGCCCTCGAGGGGGCGTTGAAGCTGAAGGAGATTTCGTATATACACGCCGAGGGTTATCCCGCGGCGGAGATGAAGCACGGACCCATCGCGCTGATCGACGAAGAGATGCCGGTGGTGGTCGTGGTGCCGAAGGACGCGATCTATGAGAAGGTCATCAGCAACATCCAGGAAGTGCGCGCCCGAAAAGGACGCGTGATTGCGGTTGCCAACGAAGACGACGACGAGATCGAGGGCATGGCGGAGTACGTGATCCGCGTTCCCCGCACCTACGGTTTTTTCGGACCGATCATCAATGTCATCCCGCTGCAGCTCCTGGCGTACTATATCGCCGTTGCGCGCGGGACGAACGTCGACCAACCCCGTAATCTGGCGAAAAGCGTGACCGTCGAATGACGTTTGTATTTTCAAAGCGGAAAGGGATGCCATGAAACAGGAACCCCGTTTCAGACCGACTGATTGGGCGCTTGTCCTGGGAGCGTCGAGCGGGTTCGGCGGCGCGGCGGCGATTGAGCTTGCCCGGGCGGGGGTGAACATCTTCGGGGTGCACCTCGACCGCCAGGCGACAATGCCGAGCGTTCAACAGGTCATACGGGACATCAAGCACACGGGGCGCGAGGCGATCTTCTACAACATCAACGCGGCCGACGCAATCAAAAGGTCGGAAACGCTGGATGAGATCAAGGAACGGTTCGGCAGCCATGGCAACACCGTGCGGGTTCTCATTCACTCCCTGGCGTTCGGGACACTCAAGCCGTTCATAAGCCGCAGCCCCGAGGATTCGGTGAACCAGGCCCAGATGGAGATGACGATCGATGTCATGGCAAACAGTCTTGTCTACTGGACTCAGGGATTGTTCTGGCGGAATCTGATCAAGCGGGGGGGAAGGATATTTGCGATGACGAGTTCGGGGGGGCACAGCACGCTCCCCTATTATGGCGCGGTATCGGCGGCCAAGGCGGCACTCGAATCCCATATCCGCCAGCTCGCGAACGAGCTCGGCCCCTTCGGCATCACGGCCAACGCGATCATGGCGGGGGTCACGGACACTCCCGCGCTCCGCAAGATCCCGGGAAGTGTCGACATGCTCCGGATCGCCAAGGCGAAGAATCCCGGCGGCCGTCTCACGACGCCCGAGGACATCGCGAGAATGATCGTCCTCCTTTCTGAAGAAAATGCCGGATGGGTGAGCGGGAACGTCATCGGCGTTGACGGCGGCGAGGACATCGTCAGTTACGTCGGCCAGAAAGGCGTCTCCGACTAAAACCCTTGTCATTGCGAGACAGAGCCCACGGCGGGCCGTGGTTGAGATGGACCGTGGACAATAATACATTGTGGATTCAAACGGTTCATTACATCGTGGATTGAGACGGTTCGTTAACAGGCCGGCCGCAGGCGACCGGAGCAATTCGGCACCCTCTGTCATTGCGAGCGAAGCGAAGCAATCTGGTCAACCCAGTTTCTCCTCCTGCTCTCCTTCCATCAGTCACGTTCTCCAGTCATACGCTCCTAATCAAGGAATTCTGCAATGTCCGAGTTCGCCATTACTGAAGAGCAGAAGATGCTCCGTGAGATGGTCCGCGATTTCGTCAACGCCGAAATCAAGCCTGTCGCCCACAAGATAGACGAAGAAGAAAGGATTCCCCCCGAGCTGATCCGCAAGATCGCCGACCTGGGGCTTCTCGGTGAGGCGTTCCCACAGGAATACGGCGGGGGCGGGTTCGGTGAGATGGGCTATTGCCTCGCTGCGGAAGAGATCGCGCGGGGGTGCATGTCGACCGCGACATTCATCGGCGCCCACCAGTCGATCGGGGCGAATGCCATCTATCTTGGAGGGAGCGAGGCACTCAAGAAGAAGTATCTCGTCCCGCTGGCTGAAGGGAAGATGATCGGGGCGTTCGCGCTGACGGAAGTCCTTGCCGGTTCCGATTCGTTCAACCTCAGGACAAAGGCGGTACGCGACGGGGACGAGTGGGTCATCAACGGCGAGAAAATGTGGATCACGAACGGCTCGATCGCGGACGTCGTTTCAACATTTGCGAGGACGGAGAGGGGTATCACCGGGTTCGTCGTGGAGACGAAGACCCCGGGGTACACCGCGGGACCGCCTGAAAAGAAGATGGGGATCCGCGGGAGCGTGACGACGCCGATCGTCTTCGACAACGTCAGGGTTCCCCACGAAAACATGATCGGGGAAGACGGGCGAGGATTCCTCGTCGCGATGAAAACGCTGGATGCCGGCAGACTCGGACTCGGCGCGGCGACGCTGGGGGCCGCAAAGGAACTTCTGGAGATGTCGGCGAAGTATGCCAAAGAACGGAAGCAGTTCGACGTTCCGATCGCCTCGTTCGAGGCGATCCAGTTCATGCTTGCCGAGATGGCCACGTTTGTCTACGCCATGGAGTCCATGGTGTACAGGACGGCGGCTGCGTACGACGAAGGGAAGTCGATCTCCCGTCAGGCAGCCATCGTGAAACTCTTCTGCTCCGAGTCGCTCGACAAGGTTGCGGACTTCGCGGTCCAGGTACACGGCGGGATGGGCTATTCGCGCGAATTGCCGGTTGAGAGGTACTACCGCGACTCGAGGATCAACAGGATCTTCGAAGGCACCAACGAGATTCAGAAGCTTGTGATTGCGCGCGAGGTGCTGAAGAAGGGGGGAAGGTCGTAGGAAAAACTTCGTTGCCTCTTTCCGCCTCTTGTGTTATATTGTACGGTTTTCGGACAGGTAGCTCAGTTG
>PMND01000089.1 GCA_003161955.1 Ignavibacteriota bacterium
GGAATTCCTGTGGTTCTCGATTCGTACGGCAAGGCGCTTGTGCGGGGGGTGGAGTCCGTTCCCGATTTCCTGAAGCCGAACAGGGAGGAATTCGAGCAAACCTTCGGCACGCGGCTCTCCGGCGGGTCCGATATGATCGCCGCGGCGCGGCGGCTCGTTGCACAGGGCGTCCGGTACTCGCTCATCACCGACGGCCCCCGCCCTTTCGCGGCAGCCTGCGCCGATGGGGCGTGGATCGTGACTCCCCCGGGAGTGGAGAGTGTCAACCCGACCGGTTCGGGCGACAGCATGATCGCAGGAATACTGTACGGGCTCAGGCGGTCCTGGCCGTTCGCCGACTGCCTGGCGTTCGGCGCCGCAGCAGGGGCGTCGAACGCCCGGGTCCGGGAGGTCGCGCAAGCCTCGCGTGAGGATATCATGTCGCTTCTTCCCGGCGTAGTCGTGCAACGCGCATAGAGGGACCCATGCCCAATCGTTTCCTCCGTGCTCTGAGCCTCCAGCCCTGCGACCGGGTCCCTTTTGTTCCGGCGGTATATGAGCACAAGGCCTGGTTCGTCGGCAGGACCCCCTCGGAGGTCTGCCGCGACTCGTCGCTCCTCCTTGAGTCTATCATCGCGGAATTCGAGGCTCTCCGGGCGGATGCGATCGTGGTGGGCATTGATGTGTACAACGTCGAAGCGGAGGCCTGCGGATGCCCGGTCACGTATTTCAATCCGCCGGATACATCCATCCCGTCTCTCGCGCCCGGCGCGGAGATGATCACGGGAGATCAGCTCCCGGCGGGACTCGTCGTTCCTGATCCGCTCTCCGCGGGGAGGATGCCCATGATGCTCGATGCGACGGAGAGGGCAAGGAAGGCGATAGGGAGCGACGTGGAGGTCATGGGGGCGCTTTCGGCTCCCTTCAGCCTCGCGGCGTCGCTCATGGGCGCGGCGAACCTCTTCATGGCGATGGCGGCGGACCATGACACCGCGCACAGGGTGATCGCTTTCGCAACGGACGTTGTGATCGCATACGGTCTGGCGTACGCACATCGGGGACTGCACGCTGCGCTGTTCGATTCGCAAGCTTCGCCCGGACTTATCTCCCCCCGGTCGTACAGGGAGTTCGTCCTCGGGCCGACGCAGCGGGTGGTCCGCGAGCTCACGAGGGGGGGGATGAAGTATGTCCCTCTTGTCATCGGAGGAAACACGGATCCGATCGTGGAGTCATACGTTGAGACGGGGGCAAACTACATACTCTGTGACGGAGGGGGATCGGTGAAAAGCTTCCTCCCGGCATGCAGGGGCGCGCGCCGCGCTTTCAGGAGGAACATTCCCGCGGCATTCCTCCTTTCGGCCTCCATTGCTGAAATTGGGGGGAGGGCGCGGGAAGAAATCGCCTCAGCCGCGGGCTATGAGGGTTTCATACTCGGGACCGGCATCGTTCCGTACGGTATCCCGGCTGAAAAGATTCTCGCCGCACGCCCGGCTGTATAGAATTCTCCTGGCTCTACATGTGGTGCCACAGGCGCCGCGAAACGACTTGAAATCAAAGACAACTGAATATTCCACACAGGATCCCTGATGCCCACACTTCGCGAACTCCTCTCGTCCATCAAGAAAATCGAACACACCCCTTCCGGCCCGCTTGTCGAAAAGACCGTGGCGCGGGCGCTCCTCTCGCTCTCTCCGGGCGCCGCCATCGGTGCTTCCCCCGGACTCGGCGCACCCGCCGGTACGATACGCGTGGCGGTCGTTCCCCCGTCCGTGCGCCCCGCGTCTTTGCATCCCGGGCTCGAAGGGAAAACCGGCTGGATGATGGTCCGGGTGAAAGAGGGGGTCGAAATTCTGACCGACAAGGAGCATCTTCTCTACGGGCTCTACACGCTCATCGAGGAGGAATTGCATAACAGCGACGCCGCCTCGTACCGCGAGGGGCGGATACTCGTCACCGCTTTCCCCGAAGTGCGGCCGGTCTTCGATCTCTTCCTCACACAGTGGGGGCGCACGGTCCGCAACTTCGACCGCGAGGAGCATATCCGGACTATGGCCAGGATGGGGAACTCCCATGTCGAGGTGAACGGTCTCGCCTTTCACGTCCCGTTCGAACGGGGGCCCAAAGGGGAGCTCCTCCACCGCTTCTACACGTACGCGCCGGCACTGGATCAATTCGTCACGAGCCGCCTGAACAAGGGGTTCTACGACGATGACTACCTGCAGGCAAATCTGAACTATCTTAAGACAAACGCAGATCTCGCCGAAAAGTACGGTCTGACACCGGGGATCGTCTGCTTCGAACCGAGGTCCGTTCCCGACGGGCTCCTTGAACGATATCCTGTCCTGCGCGGGGCGCGCGTGGATCACCCGATGCGGAGCTTCCACCCCCGTTACAACCTCTCGGTGGCGCACCCGGTGGTGCTCGAGCATTACGCCGAGATGATGGAGAATCTGATGAAGGAGGTCCCCCGCCTCGGGTATATGTCCATCTGGTCCAACGACAGCGGCGCAGGATTCGAGTACACGAGCTCCCTCTACGTCGGAAGGAACGGGGGAGGGTACCTGGTCCGGGAGTGGCTCGCGGCGGGGGACATCGCTTCGGCGGCCGCGTTCAACCTGGTCCGGTTCATGAAGACCCTCCGCGACGCGGGGCGCAGGGTCAACCCCGCATTCCGCACACTCATCAGGCTCGAGCCTTTCTGGGAGGAGCTCGACCATATCTGGAAGCTTCTTGAGGACGGGCTTGATGTCGAGGTGTCATCGCTCCTGACGAGGGGATGGGAGCTCTCGTACAAGCACCCGAAGTACCAGGAAGTCCCCCAGATCCACGGCACGGCCCTCTTCAACAGATTCGCCGATTCGGAAAAACCGGTCATGGAGGAGCTCGTGAAGAAGGGCTCGCGTGCCGACATTTACTTCGTCCCGGAAATACTCGGAAACCACGAACCGCTCATGGGGATACCGTTCCCCAGGCTCGTGCACGAGAAGCTCGCGGCGATGGCGAACGCCGGGGTGGTGGCGGCTGCCTACCAGGGGGGACCGACCCCGCCGTCGTTCGTGCCGTACAACATCAACCAGGAGGTGGTTCGCGAATTCCAGTTCGAGCCTTCGGTGGATATCGCCGCGTTCATGAAACGGAAGGCGCGCGAGTGGATCGGGGAGAATCTCGCCGCCGATCTTGTGAACCTCTGGGAGCTCTCGGATGAGGCGTTCCGCTGCTTCCCGATCCCGATCTGGATCTATGCGGGGTGGGGGGTCTGGTACCGGCTCTCCATCCGCCCGATCGTCCCGAACATCGAAGCGATCCCTGAAAAGGACCGGGAATACTACGAGAATTTCCTTCTCGCCACGACGCACAACCGGACCCGCGTCGATTTCCGCTACGACGTCGGTTTCGATCTCATAGAGCCGGAGCGGGCATGGACTGCGCTCGCTCACATGGACGAAGACCTCCTCCCCACGATGAAGAAAATACTCGACCTGCTTGCGGTCATGGAGAGCAAAGCCGCCTCGCCGGCGGAGAAGGCGGTCGTGGAGGACCAGCGTGACCGGATGGTCGCACTCAGGTGCTGGTACCGGACGGAGAGGAATGTCACGGCATGGGTGGCGGGTGTGCACGGGTATATCGAATCAAAGGACGAATCGTTCCGGAAGAAATGCCGCGCTCTCCTGAAGGAGATGGTCCTGGATGAGATCGCCAACACGCAGGACCTGATCCATCTCTGGGAAACCGCAAGGACGAACTGGATGATGATCTCGGATGTCGGCGAGACGACGTTCGTCTATTACAGGAACATCGGAGATCTCATGAAGAAAAAGGTGGCGCTGATGCGGGGTCATGAGGACGATGAGCCGTACGTCGACCCGGACTTCCAGTGGCGCGTTCCCGGTTTCACCCCTGAAAGCAGGTAGCGTGAGGCTGGACAGTGGACGCATACTTGTCGCCCCCGATTCATTCAAGGGGACGCTGAGCGCAGCGGAAGCATCGGTGGCGATGGGGAGAGGGGTCCGCCGTGCCCTCCCCCGCGCTTCCGTCCGGCTGCACCCGGTGTCGGACGGGGGAGAGGGGTTCATCGATGCGCTCATCCCTTTCATGGGAGGGGCACCCCACCGGACCGAAGTCCGGGGACCGCTTCCGGGCCAAAGGGTCCGGGCCCGCTGGGCCCTGGTGGGGAAAGGGACGACCGCGGTGATCGAGATGGCATCGGCGGCGGGACTGGCACTCGTCCCTCACGGGAAGCGTGACCCGCG
>PMND01000021.1:0-8704 GCA_003161955.1 Ignavibacteriota bacterium
GGGGAACCTCATTATAACGAAGCGGCAGGGTCCTGAGTTCCCCCTCCCCTCCTCAAAACAGGAGGTCATAGGCCAGGCGGAACGAGCGGCCCGGCTGCGGGATGAAATCCTTGATCACCGACAGGTTGTCCCGGTACGCCTTGTCGAAAAGATTGTCGCAGTGCACGCTTATTGCGTGGACGAGCCCTCCCTGAAGAAGCCGAATGCCGGCGGCGCAGTTGACGACCCCGTACCCCGCTGTCGGCGTGTCACCGTCACCGAGGCGGGTCTGGCTCGCAGCAAGACGCACTTCCATCACCCCCGAGTACATTGCGTCCTGGTACCTCACGCTGAGAAGACCACGGAGCGGGGGGGTGAACGGAAGGGGGACGCGGTTCTTCGTGTCCTCGGCGTTGACATAGTCAACGCTCCCCTTCACGGCAATGTCCTCCAACGGCTCCAGCGTTACGCTCGCCTCAAATCCCATCAGCCTCGCGTCCGTCGCCGAGAACTGACGGACGGGGAAATCCTGGAGCGTATCCCCCGTAAGAAACGCATAGATATAATTGTTGATGAAGTTAAGGTACGGGGAGACTTCAACGACAAGAACGGAGGTGCGGGCCCTGAACGAGGCATCGATCCCGAACCCGGTCTCAGCGGCGAGGTCCGCTTCCCCCTTCGAATACGTCGCGCTTGCGGCATCGAGACCGTTCGCAAAGAGCTCCTGCACCGTCGGAGCCCGGAACGACCGGGCAAGGCTCAGGGAGAGCGTCATGCCGGAGGAGAGTTTCCGGACCGCTCCCAGCGACGCTGTCACAGCGTTGGAGAGACGGGCGACATCGATCGAGCGGAAGACGGAGTCGGGAGAATCCGCAAACGGAGACGTATGGATCCTGTTGTAGTCGAACCTGATCCCGGCCTGGAGACGCGTATCCTCACCGGCCAGATATTCCTCGTAGACGTACCCCGCAAGGCCCGTGGTCAGGGAATTGGGCCCCAGGGGCATATCGCCGTCAATTGTCAGGTTCTCGATGTTCGTCCAGAATCCGACGATCCCCTGGAAATTGCCGAAGCGCTGGTGCTGAAACTGGAGCGTCGCATTGACCGCCTGCTTGTGGAAGTGGTTCGCCTGCGGGTCTGAAATCCCCGTGGAGTCCTGCGCCGTCGGAAACTCCGAATGATTATAATCGACATAGTTGGCATTAAACCGAATCTGACGGACGAGAGGTCCGCCGACGTCGAGCATGCTCCGGACCTCGAGGGTGTTCTTCTTCTGAGCGATGCGGGAAGTCGCGGGGGGAACGTCGGCCCAGTCCGGGTTCGGGGGGACTCCGGGAATTCCGTAGTTCATCTCGTAGTGCTTCCCTCCAAAGCCGATCATGCCGAAATCACCCTGGTAGGAATAGCCTATCCCCGCCTCCCACACGTGGTTGAACGACTGCGGCATCCGGTTCAGGAGAAAGGGCTGACCGCTCCCGGGATCGGTGTACGTCCCTTCGGGGATGCGGATGTCCTGCGCATGGAGCCCGGCCGCTGATATGCCGAGGGCGTGCCCGCCGCTGGAGAGGACGCCGCCGAAGTATCCGGCGTATTCATCGCTCCCGGTGTTCCCGGTGAGCGAGACTGTCCCCGTAAAGGGAGCGCCCGAGGCGGCCGGTATGGTGTTGGTAAACACGTTCACGAGTCCTCCGATGGTGCTGGGGCCGTAGAGGATGGTGGCCGGACCGCGGACGACGTCAATCTGCGAGATCCCCGCAGCTTCGATCGGCACGGCATGCGCGGGGTCATACGTGGAGATGTCACCCGTGCGGAGACCGTTCTCAAGGACGAGGACACGGTTGTCCGACAGCCCCCGGAGTACCGGCCGCGAGGGAGCCGAGCCGTTGGACCGGACGGCGACCCCCGGGAGATCCGAGATCTTCTCGGAAAAACTGGAGCCGGAACTGGCGTGCAATTCGACGAGCGACTTCGACTCCGCCGACTGGTACTGGTCGTCCGCGGTGCGGGGATACGGGGACCCGGAGACGACGATCTCTTCCGCCTCGATCGCCGATTCAAGGAGCTTGAACGTCAGATCCGCGGCCTCCCCTTCGACAAGGACGGTCATCGTCCGGGATGCATACCCGATCACGCGGACGAAGACGGTGTACGTCCCGCTGCGAACGCCGGCGAACTGGAATCCGCCATCCGTGCCCGTGCGGCCGGTCCGGTCGAGCTCCAGCACCCGCACGGTCGCACCCGCGATCGGACCGCGGGGGCCGGTGACAGTCCCCCGGATGGTTCCCGCCGGCGCTTCGGCGGCGCAGAGCAGGACAAGACACACTGTGGCGACAANNATGGCCGGTGAGCTTTTCTTATCCTACGAGAGGCGGAGATTTGTCCCGGACGGGCGCACGGGGGATAACGGGAGGAACGGGAAGCGCCGGCTCGCCGACGACATTGAAAAGAGGCCGGATCTCGATGCAGGGATCAACGGTGAATGCCTGAGGAGCGTTTTCCTTGTCGAACGACTCCCAGGTAAAGACAGGGCCGGTGATGGAACTGGTTTCGGAGGTCCTGGGATGGTTCGCCTCGTACTCGTCGTCAAAGAGCTCGACCTGAAAGGCGGAATAATCCGCCGCCAGGAGAAGGGCAATGAGCCGGTATGCGAGGCGCCAGGTCATGAAACGAGATGTCGTGCCGTGGATTCAAAGAACGGGAGAAACTGCGCTTACTGTTCCGTCGTCGCCTTCTTCTTTGCGTACGTGTGCGTCGCGTACCCGTAGAAGGACTCGGCACATTCCGAAAGTGTCTCGGACAGCGTCGGATGGGGGTGGACGGACTCCGCCAGGTCCTTCGCCGTGGCTCCCATCTCGATCGCCAGAACCCCTTCACCGATAAGCTCGCCGGCACCGGAACCCACGATCCCGACCCCGAGGATCCGCTCCGATTCCGGGTCGATCACGAGCTTCGTCATTCCGTCAGTCCTGTCGAAACTGAGGGCGCGCCCGGACGCCGACCAGGGGAACTTCGCCACTTCGACGTTGACCCCCTTCTGCTTCGCCTCGGACTCCGTGAGCCCGCACCATGCCAGCTCGGGATCGGTAAAGACAACTGCGGGAATGATGATGTCCTCGAACGCGCTCATTTCCCCCGTGATCACCTCCACGGCAATGCGCGCCTCTTTGGACGCCTTGTGGGCAAGGAGCACGCCTCCCGCCACATCCCCTATCGCAAAGATGCCGGGGTCGCCCGTGCGCTGGTGCTCGTCGACTTTGATGAACCCCTTCTCATCCTGCCCGACGCGGGTGTTCTCGAGTCCCAGGTCCGCACAATTCGGGACACGCCCGACGGACACAAGCACGCGGTCGTACAGCTCCTCTTTCTTCTCCGGGCCGACTTCCAGGTTCACCTTGATCTGCTTCCCGGCGGTCGCCATCTTCACGACCTTCGTCTTGACGCGGATCTCCCGGAACAGCTTCCCCGCCCGCTGCGCCACCGGTCGTGCGAGATCAGGGTCGGCACCCGCAAGTATCGCATCGAGAGCCTCGACAACCACGATGCTGCTCCCGAGCGATGCGTAGACGGTGCCGAGCTCCATGCCGATATACCCTCCCCCGACCACGAGGAGATCTTTCGGAATCTCTTCAATTTCCAGGGCCTCGGTCGATGTCATGACACGGGGATTCCCCAGATCGAACGCGGAGGGGATGGCCGCCTTTGATCCTACCGCGATTATCGCATTGTCGAACTTGACGAACTGCTGACCCCCGGCCGTCTCAACGCGGAGCGTCGAAGAGTCCTCGAAATAGCCCCGTCCCTGCATCACCTCGACGTTCCGCCTCTTTGCCAGTCCGGTGATCCCTCCGGCGAGCTTGTCGAGTATCGATTCCTTCCATGCCCGCATCTCCTTGAGGTCGATCCGGGGCTTCGCAAAGTGAATTCCGCGGATCGAGGACTCCTCGGCCTCGGTGACAAGCTTCGCCGCGTGCAGGTACGCTTTCGAAGGGATACAGCCCCTGTTCAGGCAGACCCCCCCCAGGCGCTTGTCCTGCTCCACCATGATGACTTTCTTCCCCTTGTCCGCCGCATAAAAGGCGGCCGCATACCCGCCGGGACCGGCTCCCAGCACCACGATTTCGGTTTTGATTGCCTTCACGTTGTCCTCGTTATGAATTGACGTCAGAGAGGTCCGCGCGCCACAGCCGCACGCACGATCAGATTTTGACGTCGGCTTCCTTGATGTTCTCGAATTCCTTCACAAGATCGACGACGAACCGCGCAGCGTTCGCCCCGTCGTTCACCCGGTGGTCGTAGGAGAGAACAAGGGGCATCATCGTCCGCTGCACGACTTTCCCTTCCCTCACGACGGGCTTCAGGACACTCCGTCCCATCCCGAGTATCGCCACCTCCGGCGTGTTCACGATCGGCGTAAAATGGCCGCTGCCGATCCCTCCCTGGTTGGAAATCGTGAACGTCCCCCCCTGCATCTCTTCGAGCGAGATTTTCCGCGCCCGTGTCTTCTCCGCGATCTCGTTCAGCTCGACGGAGAGCTGGAAGACACTCTTCGTATCCGCTTTCCGGAGCACCGGGACGATGAGCCCCTGCTCGGTGTCGACGGCGATCCCGATATTGAAATAGTCCTTGAAGATGATCTCCCCGGCCGCTTCATCGATGCTCGCGTTAAAGGAGGGGTGCTTCCGCAGGGCCGCCACGACTGCATGAATCGCAAACGACGTGAGGGTCAGGTGCGCCTTCTTCGCTTCGTATTTCGGAGCGTACGTCTTCCTGAGCACGAGCAGCTCCGTGACATCCACTTCGTCGAACTGGGTTATGTGCGGCACGGTGGTCCACGATTCGACCATCTTGCGGCTGATCGACCTGCGGAGCGTGCTGATCTTCTGCTTCGTGACAGGGCCCCACTGCGAAAAATCGATGCTGGCGGGGACGGGCTTCGGCACCTGGAGCACGGCAGGGGGGGCCGGCGAACCCGTCGTGGAGCGCGGCTCGAGCGCCGAGCGCTGGATTTTCTGCACATAGGCACGAAGGTCCGACATGACGATCCGGCCTCCGCGCTCGCTCCCGGCCACGCGGTAGAGGTCGATCCCGAGCTCCCGCGCAATTTTCCTCAGCGAAGGAGAGGCGGGCGGAGGGGCACCCGCGGGATGCACAATGGGGAAGCCGGATGGACCGGCGGCAACCCGCGCGGAGGCAGGCAGAGCGCGGGGGGGTGCAGGCACATCGATCACGGGTTCTTCCCGCGCATCATCCCCCACCGAGGCGTCGATGGCGCGCGCGGGAGGCGGAGCGGCGGCGGCAGGAGCGGCAACGGCAGCGGCGACACCTGCGCCGTTTTCGGAGAGAACAAGTATCAGGGCACCGACCCGTATCTCGTCCCCTTCTTTTACAAGAACCTTCGCGACTCTCCCTCCGGCGGGGGCGGGAATGGTCGCGACCGCCTTTTCGCTCTCGATTTCGAGCACAGGCTGGTCCTTCTGGATCTGGTCTCCTTCTTTCACGAACACGGTCGCGATGACACCAGAATCCGCGCCTTCACCGAGGCGTGGCAGACGAACATCCATGATGATCTCCTTCTCTCAAACGTCCGGCGAGCGTCAGACAAGCAACGGGAACGGCTTCTCCGGGTCTATGTTCAATTCTCTGATCGCCTTCTCCACCTCATCCATCCTGATCTCCCCTTCGGTGGCCAGGGCGTACAGTGTGGCTACGACAGTCATTTCAGCGTCGATTTCGAAAAACCGGCGGAGCGCGGGGCGCGTGTCGCTCCGCCCGAACCCGTCGGTCCCGAGCGTCGTCAATCCTCCGGGGACCCACGGCGCAATCTGGTCGGGGACGATCTTCATGTAATCCGACACCGCGACAAAGACCCCCTCTTCGTGCTCCAGTATGTTCTCCAGATACGACGTGCGCGGGATTTCCCCGGGGTGAAGCATGTTCCACCGTTTCGCAAGGAGCGCCTCGTTCCGGAGCAGTTTATAGCTTGTCGCGCTCCAGACGTCGGCATTCACGCCGTACCGTTCCCCCAGTATCTCCTGAGCCCGGAGCGCCTGGTTGATGATCGGTCCGCTCCCGAAAATGTGCGCCCGGTGCTTCCCGGCGGGGTTCCCGCGGCGGAACCTGTAGAGACCTTTCAGGATCCCCTCCCCCGATCCTTCCGGCATCGGAGGCATGGAGTAATTCTCGTTATACAGCGTAAGATAGTAGAAGACCTCTTCCCCTTCGCCGTACATCCTCCGGAGGCCGTCCTGTATGATGATCGCGGTCTCGTACGCGAACGCGGGATCGTATGTCACGAGGTTGGGGACCGTGCTGGCCAGGATGTGGCTGTGCCCGTCTTCGTGCTGCAGCCCTTCGCCGTTGAGCGTCGTCCGCCCCGCAGTCCCGCCGAGCATGAAACCCTTCGCCCGGATATCCCCGGCGGCCCAGGCGAGGTCCCCGATCCTCTGGAAGCCGAACATCGAATAGTAGATATAGAATGGGATCATCGGTTCGCCGGTGCTCGCGTACGCCGTCCCGGCGGCGATGAACGAAGCCATTGCACCCGCCTCCGTAATACCTTCCTCGAGTATCTGCCCGTCCTTCGCCTCGTGATAATAGAGAAGCGATTCGCTGTCGACGGGCTCGTAGAGCTGTCCCTTCGAAGAATAGATGCCGATCTCACGGAAGAGTGGATCCATGCCGAACGTCCGCGCTTCGTCCGGGATAATGGGGACAATCCTCCTCCCGATGTTCTTGTTCCTGAGGAGCATCCCCAGGAGCCGGACAAACGCCATTGTGGTCGAGACTTCAAACCGCTCCGACCCCTTCAGGAATTCCGCAAACTGAGCGACCGGAGGGAGCTCCAGGGGGTGCACTTTCACGTGGCGCGCCGGGAGATACCCGCCGAGCGCCTTGCGCCGCTCCTGCAGATAGTTCGCCTCGGGACTCCCTGCAGGGGGCCTGTAGAACGGCGTTTCCGCAACCTCGTCGTCGTTAATGGGAATGTCGAACCTGGTCCGGAACTCCCTGAGCTCCTTCTCGTTCAGTTTTTTCTGCTGATGCGTGATGTTACGCCCCTCCCCCGCCTCACCGAGGCCGTACCCCTTGACGGTCTTGGCCAGCACCACGGTCGGGCCCCCGCGGTATTCCACGGCTGCGCGGTAGGCCGCGTGAACTTTTTTGGGATCATGGCCTCCCCGCAGCAGCTTCCGGATCTGTTCGTCGCTGAGGTGGTTCACCATCTCGGCGAGCTCGGGGTACTTGCCGAAGAAGTGCCTGCGCGTGTAGCTCCCAGGCTCGACCGAGTATTTCTGGTAGTCTCCGTCCACCGCTTCCTCCATCCGCTTCAGGAGGAGCCCTTTGCCGTCGGCCGCGAAGAGGGGGTCCCAGTCGGATCCCCAGATGACCTTGATGACATTCCAGCCCGCGCCGCGGAACGCCGCCTCGAGGTCCTGGATGATCTTGCCGTTTCCGCGCACCGGACCGTCGAGCCGCTGGAGGTTGCAGTTCACGACCCAGACGAGGTTGTCGAGCTTTTCGCGAGAAGCCAGCGTGAGCGCACCGAGCGTCTCGGGCTCGTCCGATTCGCCGTCCCCGACAAAACACCAGACACGCGGCTCGTCCCCTTTGATGAACCCGCGCGACTTGAGATAGCGGTTGAACCGGGCCTGGTAGATCGACATGATGGGGGCGAGCCCCATCGAGACGGTCGGAAATTGCCAGAACTCCGGCATCAGGTACGGATGGGGATACGAGGAGAGCCCCCCCCCGGGCGCAAGCTCGCGGCGGAAATTGTGGAGCTGGCCGGCATCGATCCGCCCTTCAAGGAATGCGCGCGCGTACATGCCGGGGGCGCCGTGCCCCTGAAAGTAGACCATGTCGGCGACCCGATCGCCATCGCCACCCCGGAAGAAGTGATTGAACGCAACTTCGTACAGCGTCGCAGAGGATGCGTAGGTGGAGATATGTCCCCCGAGTCCGGCGTACATCCGGTTCGATTTCACAACCATCGCCATCGCATTCCAGCGGATGTAGCTCTTGATCCGCCGCTCGATCTCCCTGTTCCCGGGATAGGGGGGTTCGTCCTCCGGAGCGATGGTGTTTGTGTAGGGTGTCCGGACAAGCGGAGGGAGCGTGAGGCCTGACTGCATCAGGTGCTTGCTGACTTTTTCCAGGGCAAGGGCGATGTTCCCCGGCTCTTTGTCTTTGAGGGCCGTCTGCAGGATGAACTCGAGCGATGCCATCCACCCGTCGTTCCCTTTGCCGTTCTTTCCTTGCGTCAGAGACTCAGGTTCCGTATGTTCAGTTTCCATCGCGGTGCTGAATGTGATTGGTGGAGAGGGCCCCGCATGGGCCCGGCTAATGTACCGTATTCCGTCTATTCTATCAAATCACCGGGCAAATCACCGGGCAAATCATCGGGGAAATTCCCGGAAACATTCACCTGCAGATGCACCGTGCTCTTCGTCCAATACTCCCCCGCCTCCACCGCCGGTCAACTCGCGCTCGATGAAGCCCTCCTGAATCTGAGGGAGAGAGAGCCGGGGGACGGGTTTCTCCGCTTCTGGGAACCGCTGGAACCCTGCGTCGTTCTCGGCCGGACGAACACCGCCGAACGGGAGATCCGGCTCGACCGCTGCCGCTCCCTGGGAATTCCCGTCTTCCGCCGCTCCAGCGGCGGCGGGACAGTCGTCCAGGGGCCCGGCTGCCTGAATTTTTCCCTTGTCCTGAACAATTCGGCCGACGG
>PMND01000021.1:8798-12334 GCA_003161955.1 Ignavibacteriota bacterium
CGGAGGGACTGAAACGGGCGCTCAGGGATTCCTGGGGTGCCTCTCTCCCTGCAACCGACCTTCCCCTCGATGAAATGGAGCGTCTGGTGAAGGAGAAGTACCTGAATCCGTCCTGGACCTACAATTAAAAGGCCCCCGCAAATTCCGGAGGCCATTGTCCAGCGTTGTCTGCGTTATACTAAAGAACAATTCGCCCGGCGGAAAGATTCTCGGCCGGAGATCCCCCCGGGAGGCAAGGCGGAATATACCGAAAATCCGGGGGAAAGCCAAACCCGGGGGAGGACCGTCAGATGACTTCCACCGCGGAGGCCTCAAGCCAGCCCACCTTTCCGTCGGCGATGCGGACTTTTGACCAGCCCCCCACACTGTCGATAAGCTGCACTTTGACTCCCCCGTGGAGAACGAATGCATCCGAGCTCTTCGCGTCGGGTGAGTTCTTCACTGTCACGATCTGGCTCATGACGATCCCCTCGTCCGTCCGCGTGACATCGCCGAGCCGCGCGATCAGGACCACAAGGAGAAACAGGAAGAGGACGAACGTGACGCAGCCGGCGAGAAGCGCGATTTTCCTGAGTGCATACGTGCGCGCCAGGAAAAACGCCGAGGCCATGACTGCGAGCAGCGCGTAAAAGAGGTAGACGGTGAGCGTCAGGCCGAAAAGTGAGAACCAGTTCTTGATCCCGTCCCAGTAGTCCCACACGAAGAGCCTCGGTGCGGGCTCAATCCGGTCCGTGATCACCATGCCGGCGATCTGAAGGTTGTGGCGCAGGTCGTCGTCCCCGGGGAGAAGCCGCCGGGCCCTTTCATAGTTCAGAATCGCCGCGGGAATCGCGCCGCACTTGTAGCACGCGTTACCGAGATTGTACAGGAGCTCCGGACTTTCCAGGCCGCTCCTCAATATCGCCCCGTACGCCTCGCGCGCCTCGGGGAATTTCCCCTGCTGGTAGAGCTGGTTCGCCTGGCGGAGCTGCTGCTCCGGGGTCTGCGCGGGGAGCTCCCGCGCCGCAACGAGGATCAGAAGAAACAGGAGTACGGGGCGCGTTGTCATCTGAGTATCCGTTCCAGTGCCACGATGATGCGCTGCGCTTCGTCGTAGGTCCTCTGCATGACCGTGAGGTCGAGGCTCGTCGGAGCGAACCGCGCGAGGTCGCACGTCTCGAGCAGCGATTTCAGCGACGCGATGAGGTCCTGCGGCGCCTCACGCCGGCCGAGCTCCGCGACAGCCCCCTCGATGGAGAACGCCGACTGGGGGATCGTCAGCTTGTCGCCCAGGTATTTCCAGAGCGCCTTCGATATTTCGCCGTAGAACCTGAGCCGCTGGTTCCCCGCCGGCGCGCCGGTCGACCCTTTCTCCTTCAGGAGGTATTCGGCCTGCTTCAGCCCCTTCCTTGCCACCTTGATCGCCCTCCGGTTCCGGTATCCGGCCTGGTCGAGCATGACGGCCTGCCGCTGGCGCGCATAGACCAGCGCTCCTCCGGCGCACGCCAGGGGGAGGAGGAGCATCACGATAAACACGCCGCTCGTGTGAAGATGCTCACCGCGCGCGGAGAGCCCTGATTCTTCGAGCTTGATGAACCTGATGTCCTGGCTGAGGAGGCGGACATCTTCCTGCGAGCCCCCGGAGATCAACGGCGCCACCGCCGCCGTCCCCTGTTCGACATTCAACTCGATCTGGGGGGAGTGGAGCCTGACGTATTCTTTCTTCGCAGGGTCGTAGTACGAAAACGTCACGGGCTTGATGACCTTCAGTCCCGGGTACCGGGGAATCAGGAGATACTCGAATGTCTTGCTCCCGGATATCCTGTCCCCCGTCCGGTTGATGTTATCGGATACCTTCGGCGTGTACTGCTCGAAATCAGCCGGCAGCTCCACCGCGGGAGATTCGATCAACTTGATATTCCCCGTGCCGGAGACAGTCACCTTCAGATTGATGGGCTCGTTCGTCCTTGTCGTTTTTTTGTCCACGGTCGTGCTCATGGCGAACTGCCCGACCGCCCCCTTGAAGTCGGACGGCGGGTCCGGGGGGAGCGGATCGACCTTGATCCTGATTACCTCGCTCCTGACCATGTAGTTGACCTGGCGGCCGAACGGGTCGCGGAAGAACGAGTCGAACGGATCCGTGGAGCGCCGGTCCTGCACCTGCACCGTCGTCTGCACCTCCATCGGCCCGATCTCGAGGGCCCCGGACTGCGTCGGGAAGAGGGCCATGCGCTTGATGACGCCGACCTTGAATTGTTTTCCGTTCACCGTTTCGGGGTTGGTCTGTATGTTCTTCGGCGTCTCGACGTCTTCACCCCAGAAACCGGTCATCGTGGGGTTCTTTTCCACCGCGTAGCTGGCGATCGAGACCCGCGTGTAGATCTTGAAGACGATGTTTACCTGCTCTCCCTGGACAACGCGGGTCCTGTCCACCGTCGCCTTCAGGAGGAGATTGTCCCCGATCTGCGCCGCGGCGTCGTCCTGCCCTCCGGCCTGCGGCTTCGCGCGCGCGGAGCCTTTGACGACCTCGATCGCAACGGGGGCGCTATTCAATGTCCCCCCCCCGGCCTCGATCGAGGCGGAACCGATCGTGAATTTCCCCACCTCCTTCGGCTGGAGTACATAGCTGTAGGTGACGGAGGACGACACGGCGCCGTTGATGATCTGCATGCTGGAGGACTGGTTCGGGCCGGACATGATGTGGAATTTGCTCAGGTCGGGAAGCTGCAGATTTTTTCCTCCACCGGTGCCGGCATTCGTGAGCGTGAACTGGAGCGTGAACTGCTCACCGCTCCCCACCTGGGTCCGGTCGACTCCCGCCTGAAACTGTGCGTTTTGCGCGCAGGCCACCGCGCTCATGAGAGCGATCGCACACAGGGCAATCATTATCCTTTTCATTTTTCCCGCCTCGTCGATCACCAGTCCTTGTCCGTTTTCGGCCTCACGGCCTGCCGGGTATGCAGCTTCTTCTGCACGTCCTTCTCGCTGTTCTTCAGGACGTCGAGTATCCTCTGCGCATCGGCCCGGGACATCTGTTTCTGCTGCTGCCCGGGGGATTGCTTCTGCTTCTCCTGCTGGTCCTTCTGCTGCTGTTTCTGCTTGTCCTGGTCCTGTTTCTGCTTGTCGTTCTTATTCTGGTCTTTCTTATCCTTGTCCTTCTTTTGATTCTTGTCCTGAGGTTTCGGCGGAGGCACCTTGAGCTTCTCCAGCGCGTAGGAGAGGTTGTACTTGGTGTCGTCGTCTTTCGGCTCGAGCTTCAGGGCGTCGATGTACGATTGAACCGCATCCTGGTAGTGTTGCTGCTTCATCAGGGAATTGCCGATATTGTAATGCGCGTACGCCTTCGTCTCTTTCCCTTCCGCCTTGGCCAGCGCATTCTGGTATTCCTTGACGGCCTCGTCGAACTTTCCCTGCTTCGTCAGGGCGTCCCCAAGGTTGAAATGCCCCTGAACGAGCTCCTTCTCCTTCTCGAGCGCCTTGCGGTAGTTGACCTCCGCGTCGCTGAATTTCTGATCCCTGTACATGTCATTCCCGCCGTTCACGAGGGAGCGGGTCGA
>PMND01000123.1 GCA_003161955.1 Ignavibacteriota bacterium
GGAGGCGCCGGAGGCTTCGAGTCATCGGTCGGGGCGGTGCTTCACGGAATCCAGGCGCCGATGACCGGGCTGTTTATGTCGAGCATGCAATCAGTGATCATGACATACGCGGCTTCAGGACTCCGCGAGCGGAGGCGTGTTGTCTGGGTCCCGCTCATTTCCGCNNGTCGGGAGCGATCTGATACGCGCATACGATTCCATCATCACATGGGTGGCAAAACTTCTCAACGTCAATACCCCGGGGCTGCTGGTGCTGATCGGGGGATGGTCGGTGGCGTGCGGGGCGGTCTCCTGCCTGCTCACGCTCTTCGCGTGGAAACGGCGCCAGCACATGCCCGGGCGTCTTCGGGATGCTGTATTCCGGAAGCGGAAAGGGATTGCTCTGGAGGGGAAGCCTGCGGGGAGGACCGAGGCGATGAAACGGGGGCTCAGGGATCTCTCGCGCCCCCTCTTCTGGCTGCCGGTCCTCGTCGTGGTGGCCTTCACGCTGGCGTCCGGTTCGCCGCTGGAATCGGCCCTCTGGGTCGTTGTAAGGGCTGCGGGGATCGGGTTTGTGCTCTTCTCTCTCGTCCGTGTATTCGACATGCACCGGTTCATCGCCTGGCTCCAGTCACACGGACACTGGGGACCGGCGCTCGCCTATCGCCACGCTCTTGAAAGGATCCGGTCCGGGGAGGCTCCTCCCCCGGGTCCCGGCAAAGATCCCCCTTCGCATTAACGGCCGCGTCCAGAAGCGCTGCCTGCGGTGCCGCAGGCGCCGCGATCGTTTCCCGCCGGCATTGGGGGGCGAGGTAATCGATCACGCCGCCTTAAGGCGTGACTGGCAGTCCCGCCGATCTTGAGCGGGAGTAGCTACCGTGGCTCGAAGACCGCCACATTTGGCCCACCCAGCAGCTTCTCGTTCAGAAAGACCTCTGAACGGAACTTCGCAATCCGTTCAGCCGAAGAAGCATTGTGCGCTGCCTGTTCAAGCGTCGTCTGCCCGGTCGAGATCACCCCGTAACCCGCGACGACGCAGCACCCTTTATACCACCTGAGCATGTTCAGTATCGGGTTTTCGGGTGTGTAGTTCGCGATCTGCTGAATGTCGACGAGCCCGAGCTTCGGGTTGAGGTAGATCGCCTCGGCATCGATGGGGAGCACCGCGGGATGCTCGGAAGGGGTGTAGGGGATGTCGTGGGTCTTCCCCGTGAGGACGTCCGGTCCGTACTGCTCCGCAAGTATCGCCATCCCCTCGGCGGTCGCGAGCGGGTTCGTGGTGATCATGCACGTGTTCTGATGCGTGTGCTGATAGATCAGCTTGTGCATCCTCAGATCGGCGCTGTCGTCATCCGTGAAGTCGATCGTCATGTGGAGGAGCGGGAAATCGAATTCCTCGGGGATCGCGGACGCGGGGGAGTAGATCATCTCATTTGAGGAGATCTTCTGGCTCATCGAGCCCGTCGCGTAGGCTCCGATCGAATTGCTGTAGTTGTAGTTCAGCCTCGCCCGGAAATCTTCGACCACCGTCGCGTCGTCAACCTCGCACACCGGGGTTTCCCCGTCCTTCCGGATATGCGGCCTGACCGGGAAGAACCCTTCCACCCCCCGGAGCGTGATTTCCCTCTGCAGTGCGACGACGTCGACCCCCCGCCTCCTGAGGAACATCGCGAGCCTGGCGCTGTGGTCGAGGAGGCTCAGCGTGTAAAGCGCGTCTTCAGGCGACGTGCCCCGTACGAACGGACCGTGCCCGCGGACCACGGTGACCTTCTTGTCCGCAAGGTAGGCGGGGATCCTTTCGTCCATCTCCGCGGACCCCACGGGCTGGAAATAGCTGCCGATTTCCACTCCTCCGACTCCGAACGATCCGAAGAGGTCGACCGGGTGAAAGAGGTACTCTTCCCGTCCCTTGGCGTCCGTCCCCATGAACCGGAGGAACATCTGATGTTCTCTCGTATCGAATGAGAGAAACGTCGTGTCCATGAAGTGCGCGTGTATCGCGGCGCTCACCCCGGGGATCATCAGTATCTTCCGGTGGATCGTCGATTCCGTGGATCCCCGGGCGTCACCCCAGCTCACCTCCGAAAACCGGACCGGGACGATGTCCCGTTCTATGAGCGAGCCGCACTGGCACCCTGTCGCGGTGATATAAAAAAGGTCCGGGTCGTGCGGATCGCGGATGGAGAGGTTGCCGCTGTGCGTGTTGTTTCCGTTGACGCGCCCTATAGCCGCGCCGACCCGCCGGAGTCTCGGGAAAAATATGTCCGTCTCGGTCGTTGTGGTTTCTGTGTCCATTGTCCCGGGTTCTCCCTGTGGATCAGACCATGACAGCCGCCGCATCCGCGGGGACAAGATCGGCGAGTTCCAGATCTTCGAGCGTCTGAAGAGTCGGCCTCCCCTCCTCATCCCAGCCGACCGAACGGTAGTACTCCTCGTGCATCTTCGCGAACGCCTTCCGGTCACAGATGACGTCTCCGTCCCTTGTGTGGATCGTCTCGGAATAGAAACGGTCCGGAAGCCAGTCGTCCTTCCTGTCCAGCCCGCAGAGCAGGTTGAACATCCTTTCGAGCGTGATCGTGCGGACCGCGATGTGCTCCAGTGTCCCGGAATTGTGCTTGTCTCCCGTGACTCCGTTGACGAGCGCCGCATATTCGTCCAGCCCGAGCGAGAAGGAGCTATATGCGCACGCGCCGATGACATCCAGCGTTGTGTTCTTCAGCGTCGCGTTCTTCGATATCAGCGGCGTCCCCTCGATCCTGTGTGCCGGCCATTCCGCATACCCGGCGCAGTAGGCGTAGGGGGCGGTGTATCCCCCTTCCAGGTGGCATCCCCCCCGGTTGCTCATCTCGTACGAGAGAGCCTGCGTGAAGGACGTCCTCGGGTCATAGGCCGGGAGTTCAAGCCGCTTCACGCTCATGGAGAGCTCGGGATGCCCGTACCGCTCGCAGAACCTGTAGGATCCTTCCGCGAGATATTTCCCGATCCCCTGAGCGGTTCCTATGAGCTGCGTGAGGGGAACAAGAATCTCCGGCCGTCCGAAGACGGGCTCGCCGTGTTCCGCGATGAACTCCTCCAGGTCTGTGAACAGTCCGGTCTCCGCCGGGGTCATGCTCTCTGATTTCCCCTTCAGCATCCCGTAGAGATCGAAGAATGACGCCAGCGTCCCCCCGAGCGATATCGTGTCGATCCCGTAGTGGTTCGCCAGGTAGCACGCCTCAGTGACGGTGGCGAGATCGTAAATGGAGAGGTTCGCCCCCATGAGCGCTACGGTCTCGAACTCGGGGCCTTCCCCTTTCTCGATGATGCGCCCCTCGGAATCAAAGAGCGTCGTCTGCCGCTTGCATATGATGGGGCAGTTGAAGCACGCGCTCTTCTTCACGGTGATCTTTCTCTCTCCGGGCTTCGCCCGTTTGGCATGATACCGGAGCGCCTCGCCGTTGATCCTTCCGATGTCGGCGAGGGCGTGGTTTGTATCCTTCATGTTGTTGTGTATGAGCTGCTGGTAGTTGTTCACCATCCCCAGTATGCCGAGCGACCCCATGGAGGCGAGGACGCCGAACATGTCTTCACTCTTGGTGAACTTCCCCAGGTCCAGCTTCAGCTTCACATGGTACATTGCCCCCTGCTTGTTTTCGGGGTCAAAGCTCTCTTTGTCCGCCACGCTGATTCTTATTTTCTCATCCGGGATCACGGCCAGCGCGTACAGGTTCTTGGAGCCCCAGACCGCACCCCCGCCCCCCCGGCCGAGCGCCTTCCCCGTATCGCTCATGACCGCCGCGAAGCGGATCAGGTTCTTCCCCCCGGGACCGATCGTCAGCACCTGTGCCCTGTTCTTCGACTGCTTCTTGAGAAGCTCGCGCGTCTCGATCGCGTCCAGGTCCGCCGTCGGGCCCGCGTCCATGAATTCGACCCCCGCGCTCGTCACTATCAGGTAGACCGGATGAGGGGATTTTCCGGTAATGACGAGGGCGTCGGACCCTGTCCGCTTCAAATCGACTCCCCAACGTCCCCCGGCATTCGTGCTCCCGTATCCGCCGGAGAGGGGAGACTTGTAGTTCATGTGCATCCGTCCCGACGTGGGCATCCGCGTCCCCGTCGTCGGAGAAGTGGTCACGACGACGACGTTGTCTTCAGAAAGAGGATCGACCTGAGCAAAGGGGTTCCTGTACAACCCCTTTGTCGTGAGTTCCAGAAAGTGCCTGCTGAGCAGGGCCACGCCGAGACCCCGCCCTCCGAAGAATCGCCGTGCAAGGTCCGGGTCGAGTTGCTCCGTAAAGCACTTCTGAGTGGTGAGATCGATGTGGAGAATTTTCCCCAGGTATCCGGGGGGGAGCGATTGCCGGTCGGAATTCATTCTTGTGTCTCCTGTGTCGCCGGGAGTGCGCTGTAACTCCGGTCAGTCCTTACTTTTGTGCCTTCGCCTCCATCCGTTTCAAGAAGGCAATGCCGCGTTCCGTAAACGCCCGTCCATCGGGGCAGACGTTGTGGAACATCCCCCGCTGAACAGCAAAATCGTCGATTGACGAATTATAGCTCTCCAGACCTATGTACCCTGCGAACCCGATCTCCCGGAGGACGGAGAATATCTCCTCCCACGGAACGAGGCCCCCTCCGGGAGATCCCCGGTCGTTTTCGCACGCGTGGAGCGCGTAGAGGCGGGGGGCGACCGTACGGAGGGCAGATTCGTAGCTCCGTATCTCCGTGACGATGTGGTACGTGTCGAAGAGGACGCGAAGGTTTTCGTGGTCTGCGAGATCGATCAGGCGCATCACCTGCCCGGGCGTATTGACCATGTGCGTGCGGAAATGGCTCATCGGCTCGAGCGCGATCACAACTTCCCTTGATGCGGCATATTCCGCGAGGGCATGCAGCCCTTCGGCGGTCCGTGGAAATTCATCCGCAGGTGGGCGCCTCCGTTTCACGACGCCGGGGTGCGCATAGAGCGCTCCGGCATATGCCACCGCGCCGAGTTCCGCGGCGGTGTCGACCTGCCGCTTGTGCCAGTCGAGACCCCGGGCGCGGTTCTCCGGCTCATCAGCCGAGAGATCGCATTCCAGCGGCCATGCCCCTCCCGGCCCGATGAAAAGGTCGAGTCCCAGCGATGCGGCATGTTTTCCCGTCTTCCGGCGGTCGAACGGGACATCGTCCCCCACGGAGATCTCGAACATGCTGAGGCCGAGTTCCTTCACCAGGTCAAGAACGTGCAACTGGTCGTCGGACCAGCGTTCCGTGAAGAGATAGGAGTGTATGCCGTATTTCATATGAGAAGAAAAAAGAAGGTACAGACGCGTGCGCCGTATTTCATATGACAAGAAAAAAAAGGTCTCCCCGCATTATCGCGAAGAGACCGATGCCAAAGAGCCCACCATGTCAATGCAGGGCCTGTCATTGCCAGTGGCGCCACGAAGCGCGCTCTTTGCGTCCCGCCGCAGGCGGGGCAATCTGGTCAACCCATCAAGAGAAATCTAACACACGTTCCCCCCATATGCAAGGATGGCATTGTGCGGCGATGATCGCAGTCTGACGGCAATCGTATGGGAAAAACCGGACTATTTCGATTGATGGATGGGCGGTATGTTCCGGGAGACTTCCCCGGCTTTCCCGGGCGTTGCGGTGACACTCGCGGAGCCGGACTCATATCGGCTGATTTCTTTTATCGCCTTCCACCCGAGCCACGCAAGCGCGATTCCGCTCGCAAGGCAGAGCGCTCCCCACTCCAGCCCGACCCTGAAATCGTCGTTGAAGTGCGCGGCATGATCCGGCATCCGTTCGGCGATGTTCTTCATAAGGAATGCCGACACTGTGGAAAGGAGCGATAACCCGACCAAAACGAATCCTAACCCGACATTCAACCACGCCTCAGTTCGTTTGAGTTTAGGCCGGGGTGGGGGGATCGGGATTCCGAGCCGCTCGTACTCCATTGTGCGTTCGAGCGTGTGTTGCCTGGCCTGCCTTTCGAGGAGGACCGAAACAAGGACTGATGCCACAAACAGAAGAAGGATCATGCTGTCCTCCGCAGCTTCCCTCGTGGTAAGCGCCGGTCCCTGACGATCATGTATATAAGAGGGGCCGCAAGGGAGAGGAATACACATGCCTCGATAATCATCGGCGTCATGTCTGCGGGGTGTCGTACCCCTGTGAATATGAAAAACGCGGCACCCACGATCAAGATGAATGCGGTGATCGCGACTGTCACAGTTCGCCATACCGGGACGAGCAGCTCCGACTCAGGAGGGGGCTCGATCCTGCGTCTCAGATACTCCATATCCAGCCGGTGCCGCCGGTCTCTTCGACGGTATTCGTAAATGCCGTAAAGGAAAACCGCAGCCGTCCAAATGAGGGTTGAGATGGATGAGCGATCCATGCCTGTTTGACTCCTTTCAATGTGTTAGACCGTCAACGTGTTTGTTTTCTTTCATTTGAAAGATTTCGGCGGGTTCGCCGGTCTAAATATCGGAGGGCCTTGCGCCTGTGCGGGGAATGATGTAGTCTCTCGGGGGCATTGTCAGGGGCGGAATTGGCAAAAGCTGACGAATTTAACAAATTGGTTGAAGACTACGCGCAGGGTGTGTATACGCACGCCCACCGGATGCTGGGGAGCCGCGAGGAGGCAGAAGAGGCAGCGCAGGATGTTTTCCTCCGGATTCACAGGTCCCTTGCGGGATTCCAGGGAAGAGCGAAAATATCGACGTGGATCTGGCGCATTACGACAAACGTTTGCCTCACCCGGAGAGAAGTGCAGAGGAAATCGATGACGGTGCCGTTGGATGAGGAAGCAGCGGCACGGGTATCGGACGAGAGCCCAGGCCCTGAGTGTTCATTTATCATTCGGGAAGAAAGGGACCGCCTGGGGCGTTTGATCGCGTCACTCCCCGACAGGGAGGCAGCGGCGATTACTCTCTTCTATATGGAAGGGATGGATTACAAAGAAATCGCCAGGATACTTGACATACCCGCAGGGTCCGTTGCGACTGCGCTGCACCGGGGGAGAGAGCGCCTGGCGGGAAGGCTGTCGGATATGAAGGAGAGGCCATGAACTGTGACGAGTTCAGGGAACGTTGCCACGTGCTGATCGATGCGCGCAAATCTGAACTGACTGATGAAGAGATGCGGGCTCACGCCGGCGCCTGTCAGGATTGCGCGGACTTCCGGCGTGAACTTATGGCCATTGACGTCGCCCTGCGCGAGCTTCCGGCCCCCGTGATTCCGGCTCCTCTTCTTGACTCGATCAGGAGTATGGGTCAACCGGAGGTTTTCCCTCCCCCGGCATGGAGACCCGACATCGTGCGCGCCGCGAGGTATCTTATCCCCGGTCTTCTGCTCTGGGGCGTGCAGTGGGCATTCCCCGAAGATCTGCGCCCGTTTTTTCTCGCCGCGATAACATTTACCGGTGGCTACATTCTCGTCAGCAGAATAGTTCGCCCCTGGGTATTTGGCTCGCCTGAGCTTTAGAAGGAATTGCTTCTTCACCAAACTGTTGTATCTTTACCTGACACTCTGTTCTGCCCCCTTCAGGCGTAACCTGTCTCAATGCCCCCGAAGTCCACACACGCGTATCCTGGGAGATCTCAGATGAAACTACTTATTCGAATTCCCGTTCTGTTGATTCCGCTCCTCATTGTGAATCCCCGCACTGTGAGCGCGGAGACAAAAGGCCTCGACGGAAAGTGGGAAATGGTAAAAGAGAAGAGTACCGACATCGACCTCTATGGGACTCTTGCCGTCGAAATCCGGACGCAGGGCTCGAATCTGACGCTCATCCGGACATGGGGATCCGGCCGGAGCTACCGGGATTCCGTCACGCTCCCCGCCGGGGGAACGGCCGTGTCTCTCCCCGTCACCAATCGGGTGTTCCCCTCGAACGTCTTCATGGGGTTTATGATGCCGGTCGGGACCGTCCGGGAGATCAAGGCCTTCCGCGACGGCGATCGGGAGATCCGCCTCGAGGAAAGATTCCGCCTCAGGGGATCGCAGGGAGAGACGGCGGTGACCGCCACGAATCTCTTCACACTTTTTCCCGGCGGGGAAACGCTTACGTACGAAATCAAGCGCTCCACGAGGACCTCGGGTCCCCCCGTGAAGTTTGTTTTCAAACGGTCCGGCTCGGCCGATGGATACGTGATCCGGCTCGAGGACAACTGGGAGATTGCCGGCAAAATCCCCCTGCAGGCGTTTATGATCAGTCTCCAGGGGATCGCCAACAAGAGCGGTCCGCTCGTGTACATTATATACCCTGAGAACTGGCCATTCACGTACGTCCAGTCCGTCTTCGATTTCTACAGGGAGAAGCGCAATTACTCGTTCCGTGAACTCAAGACCGCGGAGGAGGCCATCGGGGCTCTGGGGAAGTACGTGAAAGGGTATGTGGTCTGGGATAAGAACGTGCGCACGTCCCTCACCGTGGCGTTCACCGTGGCGGGGCTCGAAAGCGCCGTGGTCGTAAGTGAGGAGATGATCCCGCTCGTCGAGAAGGCCGGCCTCAAACCGGTCGAGGATTTCCGTGGAAAGTTCGCCGGCTGGAACGACACGAAGATCTATACCTGGGCCTACGGGAAATACTGGGATCGCTGCAACAAGGAATTCATTATCTGGCTCGGGGGAGAAAGCGGACCCCTCATGAAGCCTGCGGTCGCGGACTGGGGGATATTCAAGGGAGCGTTCTTCAATGACCTCTCATGCCGCACGACGGATACCGCCGAGTATGCGCTGGCGGGCAGGCTCCTCTCGGAGATGAAGCCGATGTCCCTCGTCATGGGCTGGCATTCGTACGGGAAGGACCTTGAGAGGGAGTTCGTCCGGTTGACCTCATCGTTTGGGCACCGGGTCATCGGCCTGCATACGCTGCCGAACATGAGTTTCTGCGCGCAGACGCCTGCGTCCCCGGGGTTCAAATACACGAACAACCATCATCTGAAGCCGGGAGCTCCTCCCGTCCCCGGGAAGAAAGTTTATGTTACCTGCATACAGACCGACGGCATGGGTCTGGGGGCATGGCTCAAGCCCGGCCGGGGGGAGATCCCCTACGCCTGGGAGGTGGAAACGAATTACACATGGATGGCTCCTGCGATGGCCGAGTACTTCTATTCCATGGCCACGCCGAACGATTTCTTGATCGGTTGTCTCTCAGGCCCCGGCTATATGTACCCCAAGGCGGTTCCTCCCGCGCTGCTGAAGCAGCTCATCGCGATGTCGCGTGAGCAGATGAAGACGCTCGATCTGAATGTCTTTGAAACGATGGATTATTCCGAAGGGGCGACCGTGGAGGGGAACAGCGATCTTCCGAAATCCATCGTCGACATGTATTACGAAGGGATGCCGGAGGCGATCGGTTTTGTCAACGGTTACGCCCCCTCGTATACATTTGCGGTGAAGGATGGACGGCCGTTCATCTCCTATGACTATTATCTTTCGCCGGAGAGGCCTGAGGCGGATGCTGTGGCCGATTTGAAGGAGCTCGCTCGCGTGAACGCACAACGTCCCTATTTCGAGCTGCTTCACATCCGGGAATCAAGCGACGTCAGGAGGGTCAAAGGGATTCTCGATAAGCTGGGACCGGAATTTGAGGTCGTCCCGCTCGACGTGTTCCTTGCGATGGCCGGAAAGAACCCGACGTTCATGACCCGGTTCGGCGCGCCTCCGCGCTGATCTCTGTCGGCAGGAGAAGACGATGCACTGGTTTCAGAAAACGATATCTCTCGGTGCCAGGCGGCGGGGGTTTCATCTCGTAACATCCGAGATCGTCTCCCGGCTCCCCGAGCTTTCCTCCGTGCGACGCGGGATAGTCCATCTTTTCATTCAGCACACATCCGCGTCCCTGACGATCAACGAGAACGCCGACCCGTCCGTCCGCTCGGATCTGGAGCGCCATTTCAATGTGCTTGCTCCCGAGGATGCCCCGTATTACGCGCATGATTCGGAAGGACCCGATGACATGCCCGCGCATATCAAGTCATCCCTCCTCGGCACCAGCCTCACGATCCCTGTGACGGACGGGAGCCTCAACCTGGGGACCTGGCAGGGGATATACCTCTGCGAACACAGGGACAGGGGAGGGAACAGAAGTATTGTTGCCACACTCTGGGGTGAGTAACGTGTCTCCCCGTTTTCGGTCACGGTTCTTCTCATGATCCTTGTCGCAATTCCAATCACGTCTCGCATTACGTTTGCCGTCAAGTTCCTCCTCAAGTTCCACATCAAGTTCTATTGAGCGGAGGTTTTCATGAAGAAACGGAAATGGCCGGTTATCCTGTCGCTCTTCCTGGTTCTCGTCCTTCTCGTGCTGAACCTGTATGTCTTCTTCACGCGTGAGTGGGAATCATCGTTCTACCCGTCATCGTATGCGACGCTCTACTACCCGCTCGATGTCCCCACTATCCGGCAGTGGGATCTGCCTGAAAGGAACAGGATCAGGCTGAACCTGGCGTGGACCGGGGAAATTAAAGAGTGGAGCGTACTTACCGACGGCGGGAAGGAGCAGGCCGCGACAGGCATGACGCCGTCGTTCCGTATTGATACCACATTCAGCGAGCTCCACACCTACAGGCTCGTCCCCGTCCCGAAGGAGGCATGCCTCCCCGTGGAAGTCTCGATCAGGTTCTACTCCAGGGAATTCTACGGTTCGCTCGGCCTGGGCCGCCCCGATGTCTACGTAGTCCGCCCCACCGTACCGTGCGGTGAGTTTGACCAGTATTCGGTGGCGGACTGGATTGACGATTACAGCTATGTCGGCAGGGAGGGGCTTGCAGAGTCGGACCGGATCATTCACGAAGAGGCGGGGATACACGAGACCGACCCGACATTCGTCAGGATGGAGAAACTCACCCGCTACCTGAGGCCGAAGCTGAGGTTGTGCGTGGGTGTCCCGAAAGACGACGAACGCTGGGAGAACCCGTGGCTCCTGTACAATGAACTGGCCAGGGGGACGGGGAAGGGGTGGTGCACCGAGCATGCCCGGGTCTGGGTCTTCTGGGCGAACAGGGCGGGAATCCCGACGAGGTTCGTTTTCAACGCGCGGACACAGGACAATACGATCGCGTATTCCGGGCACGCCTTCGCCGAATCGTACATCCGTGAGCAGGGGCGCTGGGCCTATGTGGACTTTTCACAGAGCCAGTGCTATATCACCGACAGGGAAGGGCTTGTGCTCAATACCGCGGAGCTCTTCCAGATGAACCAGCACAACGCGTTTGACAGCACGTTCGCGCGGCTGTACGTGGACTATCTCTGGGAGAAGCATCCAGGGATCCCCGGGAAGGACACTGTCGTGACGGTTCCCTTCACGCTCTGCAACGAGGCGGTCCGGAACGAGTTTCCCGTCAATTCCATACTCAAGTACCGCCGGCCGCCGAACGTCGAGGATGTGCGGGACATCTATTCCGGGTTTTTGAAAGACCGGACGTTCCTCTCTGCAAATCTCGAGCGCTACATCTTCAAGCCCCAGCTTGCATATTCGTTCTACCCGACGGAAGGGGGACACACATATTTCATCCGCCGTCTCCTCTTCTTTTCGCTCATCGCGAGCATTGCGCTCTGGATGATCGCCGCCCGGTTAGGAAGGAAGCGTAAGATGCAATAGTGTCGTTGCGAGGAGCGTTCTTCGCGACGAAGCAATCTTGACACTACAATATACCCACTGAACTCGAGGCTTGCTTCTTCAACATACCGACTTTGTCGGGAACGGCATGTGGGTGACTTCGCTGCTCGATCCGGACGGATACAGGCTGGAATTTGAGAGTCCGACGGATGGGCCTGAGGAGAGTGTCTTCGAAGAATAGTCCGCGTCGGCTCTGGCTCATCAGCACACCTGCACGAACTCCAGTCCGAGCAGCGATGCGAGCTTCTTGATCCTCGGGGCGATATGTCCCAGCCCGATTGCGCAGTGATGAGCGGGTCCCTGTCGGCTCCAGGCTTCCATAAACTGTTTGACGTTCAGGGGGAACCGGTACCTGCTGTTCGTGTTCCCGATTTCAAGTGTCGGTCCCGCGACGGATGCGCCTTCTGCCGCCAGGAGTGTGAGTGTCCCTTCCCCGGTCTGCACGACCGCAAGGAGTGTGACAGGCCCGTGTTTCACGTTCATTTCGACTGACAGCCCCTTCCCGGGCTTTCCGTGATACACTCCGAGCGGCTTCAGTTTTGGCTTCCCTTCGGCGATGGCCAGGTGCCCCGGACCGTCGTGTCCGAGAAGTATCACCTGATCATTGAAATCCATTGCGTAGAACTCGCTGAATGATCCCCCCGCTCCGAACGCATCCATGATCTTCATGGCCACGGCGTTCTTCACTTCACATTCTCCGGCGACCGGCACGTGCCTCGCCGTCAGAAGCGAATTCCCGGCGATCACGGATGTGATGATATCCTCTTCCTCACTTCCAGGCGTCCCCTCGTAGTAGTAGGCGAGGGCGCCGAGTCTCTTCTGTGCCACGAGACGTTCAACTGCGCACGCGGTCCGCGCCGCGCGCACGATCTCCTCCGGCGGGCAATCCGCAGTGACCTGAAACTCCCGGCCGAACTCCTCCTCTTTGCCCTTCACTTCATCGTCCGTGACCCGGCGCCGGATCTCTCTCAGTTCGCCGATCTCGAGGTGTTCGATATCAATGCCAAAGGAGGTTGCAATCTGCATGGGATCGGAATACACGTCGAGCATCCCGTTATAGTAGTGCCCCAGTATCCCCAGTCGCGTTGAAGCCAGTGTGGCCGCCACACGGGCCGCTTCGACCCACCCGTGGATTTCTTCCCATGCCTCCGGGTCATCGAGTGTCCCCGTGACCTGGCGGAAAGGGATCCCGGCGCGGTTGAAAACACTCGCGATCTCCGGGACGGCGCAGGCCTGGCAGAACGCCAGCCATTCTCCGGTCATCTTCCCTCTGTCGCCGAGCGAGTTGAACCAGGCGTAATCGATTGCGTTGGCCGGTTGGAGGTTAAGGACCACGACCGGGATGTTCCGTACAACGGGGAGGACAGTCGAAGAAAGCGCGTACGTCGAGACATAAAGGAACACGATCTTCGCGTCGTGGGTCCGGAACAGGGCGGCCGCGTCATGTGCTTTCCCCATGGTGTCAACCAGCCCCGCGGAAATGACATCCGCGTCTCCGAGCTTCCCCCGGATCGTTGCGATATACCCTTCGAGCCTCTCACGGAGTCCCGGAAACTGGTTCCAATAGGTGTCGAGGCCGATGCCGAACAGCCCCACGCGGATATTCTGTGGTTCGGTTGTCATGATTCCTCTTCTGGACGGGCGGAATAATAAAGAAGGGGGGTGCCAAAATCAATCATGTTTGACTATATTCAATCCGGGTTTCACGAAAGGAACAGACGATGGTATCGAATCCTTTTCTCGGCGTCTTCTTTCACTGGCTCGGCGGTCTCGCATCGGGAAGCTTCTACGTCCCGTACCGGGGCGTGAGGAAATGGTCGTGGGAGGTCTATTGGCTCGTCGGAGGGTTCTTCAGCTGGATCATCGCCCCCTGGGTGCTCGCCTCACTTAACACGAGCGAGCTTCTCTCCGTGCTCCACGAGGCTCCGGGAGATAGCATCGCCTGGGCGTACTTCTGGGGTGCGATGTGGGGGCTCGGGGGACTCACGTTCGGGCTCACGATGCGCTACCTCGGTCTGTCCCTCGGCATGGGGGTGGCGCTCGGGTACTGTGCGGCGTTCGGAACGCTCATGCCCCCGATATTCCACGGAGAGTTCATGACAAAAGTCCTCGGAACTCCTTCCGGGCAAGTGATTCTCTTCGGGGTCTTCGTCTGCCTGCTCGGTATCGCCATCGCAGGCCTCGCAGGGTGGTCCAAGGAGAAGGAGATGACCGATGAACAGAAGAAGGCCACGATTAAGGAGTTCAACTTCAGGAAGGGAATACTCGTCGCGACATTCTCCGGCGTGATGAGTGCTTCGTTCGCCTACGGGCTGGACGCCGCGTCCCCCATAGCCGAAATTTCGGCCCGTCACGGCACAACGATGCTCTGGACGGGACTCCCGAAGCTCTGTGTCGTCCTTCTGGGTGGGTTCACTTCGAACTTCATCTGGTGCGTCATACTTAATTTCAGGAACCACACCGGGTATCAGTATTTCAGCCCGACGGTTCGTGCCGGGAGTGCGCCGGAACGGACCGGCACCGGCCGGATTCCCTTGACTCCGGCAGAGGAGAGTGTGCCGATGTTGAACAACTACCTCTTCAGCGCTCTTGCGGGAGTCGTCTGGTACATGCAGTTCTTCTTCTACTCGATGGGTGAGACGCAGATGGGGAGCTACAAGTTCTCGAGCTGGACGATTCACATGGCGAGCATCATCATATTCAGTTCGCTCTGGGGGATTGCGCTCAAGGAGTGGAAGGGGTCGAGCGTTTCCACGAAGACGAAGCTCGCGATCGGTCTGGCCACGCTTGTGCTTTCTACGATTATCGTCGGCTATGGGAATTATCTGGGAGTTTCTCCCGGACCATAGTGCTGTTTCTCCCCCCACGTTCTTTCGAATTTGAGGGTTATTGGCTGGTTTACCTGCTGATACCGGGTGTGTGCAACTCGCGCATCTGTTCTTTCGTACCGTTGGTACCGACAGTCCCGCCCAAAATCGGCGGG
>PMND01000045.1:0-10175 GCA_003161955.1 Ignavibacteriota bacterium
AGGTGAAAAGGTGGCAAGAAGCGATTACTTTACCGATTACTTTATCGCTAATCCGATGTTACTGAAACGGAAGGATTTTGTCAAGTACTTTCTTGCCGCGGTGAGAGAAGTTCGGGTGGATCAGTCCGGGAACGGAGTGTTTGATAACCGTTATTGGGAGAAACTCACGACATTTGAATCGAGGAATTTGTTAAGTTCCGATAACAGAAAGGGACTGCCATGCCCGGGAACGCACTGTTTCTCTTCCTGATCGTTTTCATATCATATGCTCCGGCGCGCATCAAAGGAGCCCAGGATTCGGCCAAAGGAAATCATATGAGAATCCCGCAGATTTCCTGCGAAGGACTCTCCAACCCCACGGGCATCGACGCCCCCGCGCCGAGACTGAGCTGGCAGATGGAATCTGACGCCCGGGGGGAAGGACAGACTGGATACGAGATCGTCGTCGCCAGCCGGCCGGAGATACTGGCCGCCGACCGGGGAGACCTCTGGAACACCGGAAAGGTGGAATCGGACATTTCCGTGAACATCCCCTACGAAGGGAGCCCGCTCGAATCAGGAAAAAGGTATTTCTGGAAAGTGCGCGTGTGGGACAAGAAAGGGACTCCCTCAGCATGGAGCGGACCCGGCGGATGGTCGATGGGACTTCTTTCAGAGCGCGACTGGAAGGGAAAGTGGATCGGCCTTGACGGAACCGACACGGCGTATCACCTTACCGGAACGAGCTGGATCTGGTATCCGGAAGGGGCCCCCGAGAAGGCGGCACCGGTCGGGACACGATTCTTCCGGCAAACGGCGACACTCCCGGAAAGACCTGCGCTCACGAAGGCCCGGTTCCATATCACGGGAGACGACGAATGTACGCTGTATGTCAACGGCACGGAGGTCAGCCGGAGCGGCAACCTGAGGGTGGTCGTGGACGTCGATGTCAGGGAGCGTCTGCATGCCGGGGTGAACGTCTTTGCCGCATCCGTCAGGAACACCGGAGGCGGGCCGAATCCGGCCGGGCTCATCGGTGTGCTGGAGCTCCGGTACGCGGACGGGACCGGGGCACGGTTCGCGACAGACGCATCATGGAAGACGTCGGACCGGGAATTCCCGGGATGGGAGCTGGCGACGTTTGACGACAGAGCATGGATGAGTGCGAGAGTCATCGGACCGGCCGGTATCCAGCCCTGGGGTGAGATGTACGGAGCGGAGGACCGGCGTTTACCCGCCCGCTGGCTCCGCAGAGAGTTCGACGCAGGGAAAAAAGTGGTGCGCGGGACGGCATACATCTGCGGCCTGGGCCTTTCCGAACTCTACGTCAACGGAGAAAAGGCGGGGGACCACGTTCTCTCCCCCGCACTCAGCCAGTACCCGAAGCGGGTGTATTACGTGACGCACGACGTCACCGCCTCTCTCAGGCAGGGACGAAACGCCGTTGGTGTGGTGCTGGGGAACGGAAGGTTCTTTGCGCCGCGGCTGAGCGAACCGACATTCACGCAGTCGTTCGGCTTCCCGAAACTCCTCCTCCGGCTCCATATCGAATTTGAAGACGGGACTTCCAGCGACGTTGTCAGCGACGAATCCTGGAAACTCACGACCGCGGGACCGATCAGGACGAACAACGAGTACGACGGGGAGGAATACGACGCCCGCATGGAGCTCCACGGGTGGGCCGCTCCGGGATACGACGACAGCGGCTGGGAGAACGCCGTGGTCGTCTCCGCACCCGGAGGGGCGCTCCGCTCACAGATGATCGATCCGATCCGCGTGACCGGGACGCTGAAGCCGGTCTCCGTCACGGAGCCGAAGCCGGGGATGTTCATCGTCGATATGGGCCAGAACATGGTGGGCTGGTGCAGGCTCCACGTGAACGGGTCGAGCGGAATGCAGGTCTCCCTGCGGCACGCCGAAACGCTGAAGGCGGACGGCACATTGTACCTTGACAACATCCGGAGCGCGAAGGTCACGGACGTCTACACGCTCAAGGGGGGAGGGGCCGAGACCTATGAGCCCCGGTTCACATACCACGGGTTCCGGTATGTCGAGGTGACAGGATTTCCCGGCCGGCCGGGACCGGAAACGCTCGAGGGGCGGGTTGTCAATGATGACGTAAAAAGCGCGGGGGAATTCACATGCTCGCACCCGCTCATCAACCGGATATACAGGAACATCGTGTGGGGGGTTCGGGGGAACTACCGGAGCATGCCCACGGATTGCCCGCAGCGCGACGAGCGGCAGGGGTGGCTCGGCGACCGGTCGGCGGAATCACGGGGAGAGACGTACCTGTTCGGGATCAATGCGCTCTATGCCAAGTGGCTCCAGGATATGGAGGACGCTCAGAGGGAGGACGGGAGCGTGAGCGATGTCTGTCCCTCCTACTGGCCGCTGTACAACGACAACGTCACATGGCCGAGCAGCACGGTGATCATTCCGGGCGCGCTCTTCGAGCAGTACGCGGATCCGGACATCATACGGCGGCATTACGCAAGCATGGTGAAGTGGATCGACCACATGTGCACGTTCATCGCCGGCGGGATCATCACGAAGGACAGCTACGGCGACTGGTGTGTGCCGCCGGAGGACCCGAAGCTCATTCATTCGAACGACCCCATGCGCAAGACCGCGCCGGGAATACTGGCCACGTCGTATTTCTACCACGATCTCCGGCTCATGTCCCGCTACGCAGCGATGCTGGGGAAGAGTGCCGACGAGAAGCGGTTCGATGACCTGGCGGCCCTCATGCTGAACGGACTCAACACCTCGTTCTTCAGCAGCGAGCGGGGCTATTACGACAACGGGTCGCAGACCTCCTGTGTTCTCCCCCTCGCCTTCGGCATGGTTCCCGCGGGGGGCCGGGAGAAAGTGTTCGCTCACCTCGTCCGCAAGATCACGCAGGAAACAAACGGCCACATCGGCACAGGGCTTGTCGGTGGGCAGTGGCTCAGCCGGGTCCTTTCCGACAACGGCCGCCCGGACATCGTCTACGGTTTCGCGACGGATACGACATACCCGGGCTGGGGGTACATGGCGGCGAAGGGGGCGACGACGGTGTGGGAGCTCTGGAACGGGGACAGCGCGGACCCCGCCATGAACTCCGGCAATCACGTGATGCTCGTGGGGGACCTCGTCATCTGGCTATATGAATACGTCGCAGGGATCAGGCCGGACCCCGCCCGCCCCGGGTTCAAGCACATACTCATGCGCCCGACTCCGGTGGGAGACCTCACGCATGCGAGAGGGACCCACAATTCCCCCTACGGTCGGATTGTGAGCGAGTGGAAGAAGGGGAAGGACGGGTTCGAATGGACGATCGCCGTCCCGGTGAACTCCACTGCGACGGTTTTTGTGCCGGCGCAAACCCCGGAGGAAGTCACCGAGAGTGGGAAGGCCGCCCGGAGCGCCGGGGGGGTCACATTTGTCCGGGAGGAACTGGGGCACGCGGTCTTCGAGGTCGGAGCGGGGACTTACAGATTCCGGTCCGTCCCGCGAAACTGAGCGGTACGGGGAGGAGTGCATGTTGATCAGAGTGATGCCGGGGAAGGACGGGGCGGAGGAAAAGGGGTACGGGGGAACCCGGGACGAATTGACAATGTTCTCCCTATACAGTACATTGGGCCGTTCCGGTAAGACAAATTGCCAACGATCGCCTTCTCATGAATCGATTCGTCAAACGTCGCTCCAGGCTCTTTCTGATCGTGAGCTGGGCGTTCGCCGCCACAATGTTTGCCGACGCGGCGAACCTTGACGACATCTTTTCGTCCAACTACGTCATACACGACGACGATGACGCCTCGGCCCCGTCGGCGTCGATCCCCTTCCACGACAGCGCTTCAAATCCATCACCGGAAAAGGCTCCCCCGTCGCCGGTCCGCCTCATACTCGACCAGGACAGCCCTTCGCTTGCCGCGGAATCCGACGCCTCCTCGCTCGTCGCCCAGTCGATGTTCTCAGGAGAGAAGACGATTTCGTATGACATGGTCTTCGCCGTCGACGAACTGCATATTAAGCTCCGCGCACTCCTCATTTAGTCCGCTCAGCCCTCCAACGCGATATCCCGTACGCGCGCCGGTTTACTGAACGGTTGCTCGCTCATGCCCCTCTCAAGGCATGCGGGCGAGCCGCTCATACCGCTCGCGAGTATCGTTCCGAACTTTCATCAAACAGAACGAGAATACTACTATGCGCCGCATATCTCCCATGATGTGGGTCATGTGCATGCTGGCACCGGGAGGGGCCTTCTCTCAGCCGGACACGATCCATATTTCCGTCCGGCAAGCAGAACAGCAGTTTCTCCAGAGGAACCTGCAGCTCGTTGCCGCGAGGTTCAACCTCGACGCTGCGCGGGCCACCGTCTCGCAGGCAGGGCTATGGAACAACCCGAACCTCTCCGTCGAACAGAACATTCATAACCAGTTTACAGGGCGCTGGTTTGACGTTTCCGCCAGCGGAAATTCGGGGATCCAGATCCAGCAACTCCTCCTCCTCGCGGGGAAACGGGGAAAGCAGGTCCGCCTCGCCGAAATCGATGCGGAGAATGCGGGGAACGATTTCTATGACGTCATGCGGACCCTGAAACTCAAGCTCCGGACCGGGCTGTACGATCTCTACTTTCTTCACCAGTCCCTCGGCTTCTACGACGAGAGCATCGCCACGTTGTCGAAAACCGTGGCCGTCACCGAAGGGGTGTACGAAAGACGGTCCATTCTCCTGGCAGAGCTCCTCCGGCTGAAATCGCTTCTCTTCTCGCTTCAGAACGAGAGGCTCGGCCTCCTCGGAAAGATCGCGGACATGGAATCAAGTTTGCGCGTGCTCCTCCGCGACACCTCCGGCGTGCAAAGCATCTACATCCCGTCCCTCGACACCGGCAGGCTGGAGCTGTTCAGACCGGACTCACTGCAATACGCCGACGTTGCCGCCGCGGCGCTCTCGAACAGGCCGGACCTTCGGAAGGCGAACGGCATGGTCCTGCGGGAGGAAGCCAACCTGGAGTACCAGAAATCCCTTGCCACTCCGGACCTGACCGTAGGCGGCCTCTGGTCCCGTGCAGGCAGCTACATCCCCGACTATTATGCCCTCACGTTCTCGATCGATCTCCCTCTTTTCAACAGGAACCAGGGGAATATCGAAATGTCAGCCAGGACGCTGGAGGCGGACAGGGCGTTGCACGACAATGAGCGTACGTCGGTGCTGGAGGAGGTGTCCGCCGCACTGCGAAGGGCTTCAGAGCTCGAGCAATTGTACCGCTCATTCGACCGGAAGTTCCCGCTCCAGTACCGCGAGCTCGTGGACGGCATGATCGCGAATTACCAGAAAAGGAACATGAGTGTCATCGAGTTTACGGATTTCATCGAGTCTTACCGCACGAGCATGCTCCAGATGAACCAGCTCGGGAACGACCGTGCCGACGCCATGGAAACGCTCAACTACGTTACAGGAACAGACATTTTCCAGCCCTGAAGGAGATCACAATGAACGCCACTCGTCTCTCTATTCTCATCCTTGCACTCCCATGCATCCTGGGGGGAGCGGCACTCACTTCCGGCTGCAACGGCGATGACGTGGCCGCCTCCCGCCGCCAGCAGGCCTTGCGGCGCGCGGAGGTGAGCGACGGCGGGAACAGCATCAGGTTCCCGTCGGGAAGTCCGGGACTCAGCAGGATCACATCCACGATGGTGGAAAAACGAACCGCCACAATCCCGGTCATCGCCCCCGCCCGGGTCGTCGCAAGCATCGTCCCCGGGCTGAGCTCGACCGACAGGATCGTGATGTTCGACTCGCCCGACGTGACCTCGCTGTATTCCCAGTACCGGCAATCCAGCGCGAACGTCGCGCGTGCATCCAAGAACCTCTCCAGGATCAAAGACATGTTTCAGAACCAGGCTGCGACCGCGAAAGACCTGAACGACGCCGAGAACGATGCGGCGACCGGCAAGGCGGCGATGGCGGAGAGCGAATCAAAGCTGCGGGGTCTCGGGTATAACCCCCCGGAATTCAATACGGTCGCTCCGGGGACCGCGTGGCTCATGTGCGACGTGCCCGAATCGCAGCTCAATGAGGTGCAGCGTGGGGAAGATGTCCCGATACAGCTCGCATCATTTCCCGACGGGAAATTCCGCGGGCGCGCAGACGCAATCGGCGAGGTGGTGGATCCTGTCACCCGCACTGTCAAGGTCCGGGTTTCCATGCCCAATCCCAGGGGACGGATCCTTCCTGGAATGTTCGCCCGCGTCGATTTCGGAGATCCGATAAGCGGCATCGTGCTCTTCCCGGCATCGGGCGTGGTGACTGTGGAGGGGACGGACTACGCCTTCATTCAGCTCAACGACTCGGAATTCGTGCGGCGCAGGATCACCATTGGTTCTTCCGGAGCAAAGGACGTTATCGTGCTGAAGGGGCTCTCTGACGGCGAGCGGGTGGTAACGGACGGGGCCATGCTCCTCAAGGGACTGAGTTTCGGATACTGACACTCACGCGGCTTTCCTGAGTGACTAACCGGTGGAAATAACCTCATGATACGTCAACTTCTCACTTTTGCCCTCAACCAGCGGCTGGCAACCATCGGGATCGTCGTGGCGATCGCCGCAACGGGTGTTTTCTCCTGGATCCAGCTTCAGAAAGAGGCATATCCCGATGTCGGTGACACGCAGGTCACCGTTATCACGCTGTTCCCGGGGCGCGCTGCGACAGAGGTCGAACAGCAGATCACCGAGCCGCTGGAGCGAGCCCTGAACTCGGTCCCCCGCGTGCTCACGCGCCGGTCCAAAACGATTTTCGGGCTCTCGGTCATACAGCTCACATTCGAAGACGGCACCGACGACTATTTCGCCAGGCAGCGGGTGCTCGAAAAACTCGGCGACGCCGTTCTCCCGGACGGGGTCAATCCGGCGCTCGGGCCGCTGACGGGCCCCGTGGGGGAAATTTTCCGCTACGTCATCGAATCGACCGACGAACATACGCCGATGGAACTCCGGACGCTCCAGGACTGGGTGATCATCCCCCGCCTCCTGCAGGTCCCCGGGGTCGCCGATGTGATCAATTTCGGCGGGCTGGTGAAGCAATATCACGTGATAACCTCCCCCGACAAACTTTCGCAATATAACATCACTCTGCAAAACGTCATAGATGCCGTCACCTCGAACAATCTGAACACAGGGGGGAATATCATCCAGAGGGGCGGGCAGGCATTCGCAGTCAGGAGCATCGGCGCCATCAGGAACAGGGAGGACATCGAGAACATCGTCCTCACCGTCCAGCACGGCGTCCCCGTGTTCATCAGGAATATCGGCACGGTGGAAGTATACCCGCTTCCTCCCACCGGCATCCTGGGATATGCAATCCGGGGGAGCGATAGCACGGTCGAGGATGTCGCCTCGGGGATTCAGGGTCTGGTCGCCATGCGGAGAGGCGAAAATCCCTCCGCCGTTGTCGAGGCCCTGAAAATGAAAGTGCGCGAGATCAACGACAACGATCTGCCTCCGGGGGTTTCGCTCCGCATCACATACGACAGGAGCCAGCTTGTCGACTATACGATCGACACGGTGTCCGGGACTCTCTTCGAGGGGATTTCCATCGTCCTCATCGTCCTGATCTTCTTCATCGGCAGCGTAAGGTCGGCGCTCGTGGTCGCCACAACGATTCCCGTGTCGATGCTCTTCGCATTCTCGATGATGCGGCTGACCGGAATCCCCGCCAATCTCCTCTCTCTGGGCGCGATCGACTTCGGGATCATCGTCGACGGTGCCGTCGTTATGGTGGAGAACATCATGCGCCGTTATCGCGACGCCACCCCGGCCGACCGGGGGGAGGGGATCATCCGGTTCACACTGACGTCGGCCCAGGAGGTGGGCCGGGAGATCTTCTTCTCGATCGCCATCATCATACTGGCCTACCTGCCGATATTCTCGTTTCAGCGTGTCGAGGGGAAGCTCTTCTCCCCCATGGCCTATACGCTTGCGTTCGCGATCACCGGTTCGCTGCTTCTCGCACTGACCGTGATCCCTGTACTGATGACAATGTTCTACAGGCGCCATTTCGAATCGGCGGGCCCGGGAAACATCGAATGGCATAACCCGGCCTACGCCTGGATCGAGCAGCGGTACAAAATGACGATCGGTCAGGTGCTCAGACGCCCATGGTTCACGGTCCTTACCGCGACCGCCATCGTGGCAGTGGTGGTGCTGATAGGGTCGCGTTCCATCGGTACCGAATTCCTCCCGGAGCTCGACGAAGGGTCGTTTAACATACGCTGCTTCTTCCCGGTGGGGATCTCGCTCAGCGAAGCCGGCAAGTACACCCCGGTAATACGACAACTGATCAGCGCCCATCCCCAGGTCAACGTGGTCCTCACACAACTGGGGCGCAACGACGACGGAACCGATCCCTACGGGCCGAACCGGCTGGAGATCTTCGTGGGTCTCGAGGACTATTCCCGCTGGACGAAGACGGTCAGCAAACAGGATCTCCTCCTCCGGATCAGGTCGGAACTCGAGCAGGCGGTCCCGGGCGCGCTCTTCTCATTTTCACAGCCGATACTCGACAATGTCACCGAAGCGGTCACCGGAAGTGTCGCCGATCTCGCGGTCCTGATCAGCGGCGAGGACCTCGACCTGATGAGGCGGGAGGCGGACTCGGTCCTCACGATCATACGGACAATTCCCGGCGCAAGCGAATCGGGGATTGAGCAGGAAGGAAATCAGGCCCAGCTCTCCGTGGAGATCGACAGGACCGCGGCAGCAAGGTTCGGCGTCAATGTCAGTGATATCCAGAAGATGATCGAGGCGGCCGTCGGGGGGAGGCCCGTCAGCAGATTCTATGAGGGGGAGCGGCGGTTCGACATCGTGGTCCGGTATTCGTCTGAATTCCGGAACTCTTTGGATGCGGTGAAGAGGATGACCGTGGTGACCCCGTCCGGCACGCGGGCCGCGATGTCGCAACTGGCGGAAATCAGGCTCGTCGACGGGCCAACGATCATACAGCGGGAGGACGGGAGGAGGCAGATCTCCGTCCGGACGAACATACGCGGACGCGACCAGGGGAGCTTCGTTACGGAAGCAAGGGAGAGAGTGGCGCGCGCGGTCACGCTTCCGAAAGGGTACACGATCGACTGGGGGGGACAGTTCGAAAATCTCTCCCGCGCCGCCTCGCGTCTCGCGGTGGTCATCCCGCTCACCATCGGGATCATTTTCCTGATCCTTTTCCTGCTGTACAGGGACCTCCGGCACGTGGCCGTGGCAATGGCGGGGATCCCGCTCGCCCTGGCGGGCGGCATCGTCGCACTCATGCTGCGGGGCTACAGCTTCAATGTCTCCGCGGGAGTCGGCTTCATATCCCTCTTCGGGGTGTCGATCATCGCAGGGGTGTTGTTCGTCTCCCGGACGAACCGGTTGATCGACGACGAGGGATGCGCGGTCGCCGATGCCGTCCGGAAGGCGTCCATCATCCAGCTCCGTCCGAATCTCATGACAATGCTTCTCGCGCTCCTGGGGCTGATCCCGGCCGCGCGCGCGACAGGGATCGGATCAGACGTGCAACGTCCCCTCGCAACAGTTATCGTGGGAGGGCTCACAGCGGCGCTGTTTCTCACCGTTGTCACGCTTCCAGCCCTGTATCTCATTCTCTTACGAAACCGAAAAGGAGACGTTCATGCTTGAAGTCACGATGTTCCTCGACGAGGACGACCTGCATCAGGACAAACGGATGGACGAGTACATCATGCGCTATCTCATGCATCATGGGATCATGGGCGCTTCGGTGTTCCCCGCGCTCATGGGATACGGTCAGAAACATCATCTCCATCACACGAAGGGGATCGGAACGGTGGACGAAGGACCCATCATGATCCTCTTTGTGGATGATGAAGAAAAAGTCCGGGGCGTGCTCCCCCACATCAAAGAGGTCATCAAGGACGGGCTTATCGTGGCGAAACGCGTCGAACGACTCTGACGTCAGCCGTGCGGAGACCGGCGGCGTTTGAAACTCCACTATGCCGCCGGGCGGCGCCGGACGCCCGGCCGCTATACCCGCGCTTCAGGTGAAAAAGGGATTAACTCCTCTTTCATCCCTTTGACCTATTCCTTTGGGGACGGGCGCTCCGGATATTCGAACACGAGAACAATGAACCTGACCGCGATCCCCGGTCTGCGCTCTTTGTGAAACTCCCGCTTCTCACTCCTGCGAAGGCGAATGCA
>PMND01000045.1:10248-12208 GCA_003161955.1 Ignavibacteriota bacterium
CTGGAAACTCATGAAGGATGACGTGACAAAACGGGTTTGTCCTTCATGCGAGGCCCATTTCAATCATCGCTGGGTGGAGACGGACGTCCGACTGGCCCTGTCAGTGCAGAAAAGCAGCATCCCGCAAGAGAGATGACCTTCCGGCAGTCTGAAGTATCTCATTGGTGAACCCGGCATTCCAGCGTCTGGCCGCTGACGTCCTCCCGGTTGTACCGCATGTGTTGAACGGTGCCGCTGTGAGCATCCACCTTAGATGTTCTGTCAATTCCGGATTTCAGAGGGGGGGGCTCCCCCCCCAGCTCGCTGGGGAGGAGCACTTCGCCATCTTTGCCGAAAAGGAATTGCTTCCCTTCGTGGAAAAGAATACTTTGATTGTGAATAACCACTCAGCAACAACCAGTAAAGGGACTGGCAAATGCATCAACCGGATGGAAAAAGATATGAGGGGATGAAATATAACCGCTGCGGAAAAAGCGGAGTCAAACTCCCGGCAATCTCACTGGGTTTCTGGCACAACTTCGGAGGCGTCGACACGCGGGAGAACAGCCGTGCGATGGCCAGGCACGCATTCGATCTGGGTATCACGCATTTCGATCTCGCAAACAATTACGGCCCTCCTCCGGGATCCGCCGAAGAGACCATGGGATACATCCTCAAGAACGACCTGAGCGGGTACCGCGACGAGCTCATCATCTCGACGAAAGCAGGATACGATATGTGGCCTGGACCGTACGGCGACTGGGGCTCGCGCAAGTTCCTGATGGCGAGCCTTGACCAGAGTCTGAAACGCATGGGACTCGACTATGTCGACATATTCTATCATCATCGGCCCGATCCGGAAACCCCGCTCGAAGAAACAATCGGCGCATTATGCGACATCGTGCACAGCGGCAAGGCTCTCTATGCCGGAGTCTCCAACTATCCTCCGGAGCTCACGGGGAAGGCGGAGGACCTCATGAAGTCGATGGGGATGCACATCCTCATTCACCAGCCGAAGTACAGCATGTTCGAGCGCTGGATCGAGGACGGCCTGCTGAAAGAGCTGCGAGACGACGGGATAGGGTGCATAGTTTTCTCGCCTCTCGCACAGGGGCTCCTGACGAACAAGTACCTGGAGGGAATCCCCGCGGACTCGCGCGCCGCAAAACCGACAGGCTTCCTCCGGCCGGAACAGGTGACGCACGAGAGGATTGAAAAAGTCCGCAGACTCAATGAGATGGCGAGGGCTCGTGGCCAGAATCTCGCTCAGATGGCGCTCGCCTGGGTATTAAGGCATACGGAAGTCACTTCCGCGGTTATCGGATCAAGCAAAGTCGGCCAGATCGACGACTCGGTAAAAGCCCTCGAACATGCCGATTTCACCCGGGAGGAGCTGGGAAGGATCGATTCGATACTTGCAGGAAAGTAATTTGCAGAGACAAACATGTTTGTTCTTACCCGTACCGTCACCTACGCTGCGCTCTTTCCTCAGAGGAGGCGTTCTGTCCACAACTCCCTGCACGATCAGTCTCCCGTCTGGGCTGAACGCCACGCTCGTCACCCTGCCGACATTCCCCCGGAGTGGCTCAACCAGGGGCTTCCTCTACTCAACATCCCACTATCGGGAGCTGGCCGATCACGCAGGAATCGCTAGGCCTTGGACGCAACATCCGCTTCGGGCTTCTTTAAACCAAGCACATCTTTCGTAGGAGCGGAACCGGATCGGAAGACAGTACCGAACACCTCGCTCAGTTTATCCGCAGCGACCCCCGAGAACATCCCGGTCAGAAGCGCAAATGCATAGATGGCCATCAGATTCAGGTTGGCGAGACTTGAACCATCGGTGGATCCCCCTGAGGGGTTAATGATTCCACCTCGCATCACATGTAGAAGATTGGCGCCAATCCCGCAGTATTCCCCCGATGATATTGATCCACCGACATTTCAATTTGTTGACTATCCCGGGAGGAATTGCCTCCTG
>PMND01000119.1 GCA_003161955.1 Ignavibacteriota bacterium
GTCTCGACGGTGACGATGGGGACCGCCGGGACTCTTTATTACATGTCGCCGGAGCAGATTCGGGGACTCGGGCAGGTGGATGCGCGCGGGGATATTTACTCCGCCGGGATGGCGCTCTACGAGTGCCTCACCGGGCGCGTCCCGTTCAAGGCCGAAGACTCCGATTTTGCCGTGGCGCAGATGATTGTGGAAGGGCGCATCCCCCCGCCGGAAAAACTGAACGCCTCGATCCCGAAGGAGCTCGCGAAGATCGTGGTGAAGTCGATCGACAAGGACCCCGCCAGACGGTACCAGACTGCCGCCGAGATGGTGACCGCCCTGGAGAGGTTCGAATCTACGCTGAAGCCCGGNNCGCGCGCGACGTCGTTCGCCAGACCGGCGAACGCCAGACTCTACGGGATTGTCGCTGCGGCCGTGCTCGTGCTTGTCGTCACGTACTTTGTGGTCCGGCCGTATGTATTTCCGGAGGAAGGGCGGATCAGCGTCCAGATCACCCCTGAAAACGGAAGCGTCTCCATCGACGATTCGCAGGTGAAAACCCCCGTGCGTGAGCTTGCTGTCGCGACGGGGAAACGGAGAGTGGCCGTGACCTGGGGGAAATACCGGCTCGACACATCGGTGACAGTGACGGTGGGGAAGACGTTCACACTCTTCCTCTCCCAGCAGAAAGCGGCGGTCAGGCAGGGGACGGAAAACGTGGAAAAGGCGAATCCTCCTCCCCCGCTGGCGGAGAATAAAGAAGAGAAGGCGGTCGTATCGAACGTCACGCGCGTGGAGAATGCCGAGCTCACACTCGAGGCGGTGCCGGACGGAGAGGTCAGCATAGACGGCGGGGCGTTCAAGAACGCCAGGGACGGGCACAAAGAGACCGTCCGCGCCGGGACACACAACATAGTCTTCCGGAGCGGTTCGGTTGAAAAAAAGATCGAGGTCGAGGCAAGAGCCGGGTCCCCGGACGGGAGAAAATGTTACTTCCAGGTCCCCGTGAACGTGATTTCCGTTTTGAACGGCACACAGACGTGGGCGAACATCATCATCGACGGCGTCATGCGCGATGAAGTGACGGCGGCCTCGATTCCGCTTTCAGCCGGGCGACATACGGTCACCGTGCAGAAGAAAGGGTACACTGCGGATCCCCCGCAGAAGGTCGTGGATATCGAACCGACGCTGACAAAGCCGTCCGAGATCAAGGCCCCGTTCAAGTTGATAAAGAAATAACACTGTCACTTCAGAGGAGAACTCTATGAGGACGATCGGGAAGAGCACGGTGCGCAGAGCATGGTGGACAGGCGCGTGTCTGGTCCTGCTGTCGGTCCTGATGGTCCCGGTGCAAGGGGTCCGGGCGCAGGGGAAAGGGGACGACAAGCTCAAGACGGGGATCGACTATTTCAACGCGGGGGATTTCGAGAACGCAATAAAGGTGTACTCGGAGATTGCCGCCGAAAAATCATTCGACAGGCCGGTCCGGCGCGAGGCATTCCTGGGTCTCGGCCGTGCCTACTTCGCCAAGAACAACAAAGAAAAGGCGAAGAGCGCTCTGAGCGAGATGCTGGACCTGGAACCGCCGCTCGTGGAGCTCAACCCGGATGAAGAGGCGCCGCCGCTCCTGAAACTGTATTACAAGGTACGCCAGGAGAAAGCCGGGAACATGCAGGTGGAGAGGGCCGACCCCGGGATCAAGACCATCGCGATACTGGATTTCAAGAACTCATCAGTCGACGACAGGGAGAGGTTCATGCCGATGGAGATGGGGTTCTCGGAGCTGATGATCAACCAGCTCCGGGGCGCCGTCCAGCTCAAGGTCGTGGAGCGTGAGAGGATTGCATGGCTCATGAACGAGATCGGACTCGAAAACACGCCGGGGAAGTTCGACGTGAACTCCGCAGTCCGGGTCGGGAAGCAGCTCGGCGTGAACGCAGTCGTCCTGGGGAGTTTCATCAAGTTCAAGGGTGACATGTGGCTCGGCGCCCGCCTTGTCAAGGTGGAGACCGGCGAGATCCTTGCCACGGACGACGTGAAGGGGGACGCTGATGCGTTCTTTGACCTCGTGGAGAAGCTGAGCGCAAAAGTCGCGAAGGCGGTCAACGTCAACATCACGGAAGCGCAGCTGGAGAAGGGTGTCGAGACGAAATCCCTGGATGCGATGATGTCCTACTCCGAGGGGCTGGTTCTGGTGGAGCGCGGGGACTACGACGGGGCATACAAGAAGTTCAACGAGGCGCTGGAGAAGGACCCGTCGTACGAAAAGGCGCACCTGAAGGCCGAAAGCATAAAGCCACTTCTCCGGAGCTGACGATATGAACGCGCGCGGCCTGTACGTGCTCTTGCTGCTGCCGCTGATCCTGTGTGCCTGCGGGACGACGGGCACAGTGGAGAATCCGCAGGATTACGAGCTGACGATCCGGAAACTCCAGGAGCGTCTGGTGACGAACCCGGCCGATCCGGAAGCCCTGCGGGACCTTGGGGTCATCTATTTCGAGACACATCAGTACCCCCAGGCCCGTGACTATCTGAAGAAGGCCTCGATCGCGAACGAACATGACGGGAAGACGCAGTTCTATCTCGGCATGACCCGCGAGTACGACCACGATCTCAGGGGCGCGCTTGCCGCGTACATCAACTACACGGACATCGCCTCTTCGTCGCCGTACCACAAGCTCATGGAGGCGCGCTACTACGTCGTCACGAAGCAGCTGATTGCCGAGCAATTCCGCCAGCTTGCGGCGAACGAAGATTCGCTCGGCAGGCAGAACACGCCGTCGAACGCCGTTGCGGTTTTCCCCCTGGTCTACCAGGGGAGCGAACAGAAGTACTCGGCGCTCGGCGAGGGGATGAGCGAGATGATGACGATCGACCTCGGCCGCGTGAAGAAGCTCAGGCTGGTCGAGAGGATGCGTGTCGAGGAGCTGATGAGCGAGCTGAAATTGAGCGCCTCGGGCGCCGTCGACCCTTCCACCGCCCCGCGGCTGGGGAAATTTCTCGCCGCCGGGCGGATTATCGGCGGGAGGTACGACGTGTCCGCGGACAACACGCTGCGGCTCGACGTCGCCTCGGTCGACGTCGGCAAGGGGAATGCGCCGACGCCGGAAACCCAGTCCGACGAGCTTTCGAACCTGTTCAAGGTGCAGAAGGAGATGGTCTTCAAGGTCGTGAAGGACATGGGGATCACGCTCACGCGCGAGGAGATTACCGCGATCGAGAAGATCCCCACCAAGAACCTGCAGGCGTTCTTCGCCTATTCGGTCGGACTGGAGAAGGAAGGGCAGGGGGATTTCGAATCCGCCGGCGTGTACTTCAAGCAGGCGAGTGCCCTCGACCCGTCGTTCGCTCCGGCGAAAGCCAAAGCGGACCTGTCCGATGCCATGAATCTTTCGGGGAACACGAAGGAAACCGCGCTTTCGGCGTCGCACAAGATCAGTCCGGCTCCCGGTGCCGATGAGGCACAGCGGGGGAGGGGGACCCGCTCTCTGATGGCAAGGCGGTTCAACAACCTTAACAAAATGATCAAGATAGTCTTCTTTCCAGGGATGGATAACCAGTCGCCGAGTTCCGTCGCGTTCGACCATGGCGTCTCGATCGATCTGTTGCCGTCTCCGCCTCCTCCGCCCGTGCGCTGAGTTTCGCGTCGCGGTCGGTTTCATCTGATCCTTTATATAAGAATTCTGGCTATGAGTTTTCGGGAGGCACAACCATGAACATCCGGCAGCTCGGAACGACTCTATCTATCGCCGCGCTCTGTCTTTTCATCTCGAATGCCTCCACGCCGCAGACCCGGGGGTCGTCCGCGAGTTCTCCCCGGGCGCACGCACCGAAGGTCATCCCGGGGTTGTCACCCGAAACCCGCGCATCGATCGCGGGGATACAGGCGGTGAACGTCCCCTGGGTCGATTCACTGGAAAGCGGCGCCCCCGGCTGGACGAAGACCGGCTTCTGGCATGTTTCATATCAGCCGCAGCACATCGAGGTCCTGAATCCTGCGATCAACCCGACGCTCGTTCTGCTCCCCGACTCGGGTTTTCTCCCGGCGGCATATTCGGGCAACAACGCGTTCTGGTACGGGGAGGATGTGACGGGGACGTACATCGGGAGCGATTTCACCCAGGTGACGCAGTTTCCTCTGGGCGGGGGAACCTCCAACGGGCCGAACACCGGGAGCGCGATCACCCCGCCCATCAACCTCGTGGGGCAGAAGACCCCCATGCTGAGTTTCTGGACCTGGTGGGAGATCGAAGGGGTGAATACCAACGACTTTGACCTCATGAATGTCGAGGCGTCGACCGACACGGGGGTCACATGGAGCCCGATCGGCCGCGGCGTGATCAACCCGGTCAACAACCCCAACGGCAATGCCTGGAAGGCCTACGCCTCGGGGGGACTGGGACAGAGGGGGAAGTGGATTCAGGCATTTTTCGATCTGACCTCGTACGCCGGTAAAGTCATCCTTGTCAGGTTCAGGTTCGACACGGGGGACGCATTGTACAACGGGTTCAGGGGCTGGCTGATTGACAACATCAGCGTCACTGCCTCGGGTGCGGCGGCGCCCACGATCACTTCCGTTTCACCCCAGGCGGTGAATGCCTCTCAGCTCGTGGATGTCACCGGGACGAACTTCGTGAGCGGCGCGACTCTGCGCGTGGATACCACCGTGGTATTCGGGGCCGCAGTGAGCAGCACGACGCTCATGCAGTTTTACGCCCCGGCGGAAATAAGCAACGGCTTCCACAGCATCCGGATAACAAATCCGGACGGGAAGTCTGTCGTCAGGGCGAACGCCTTCAGTATCACGACAGACCTTCCTCCATCCCTCTATGCCATCGTGCCTGATTCGGCCCCCGCAGGCGCATCAATCCCGATCACGCTCAGCGGGAGTAACTTTGCGGCCGGCGCGACCGTGGACATCGGTGGGCTGCCCGCTACGAATGTGCAGTTCGTCGGGGCCACGCAGATCACCGCATCCTCTCCCGGCAAACTCCCGGCCGGCGTGTTCAATGTGACAGTCACAAATCCGGACGGACTTTCCGACGTGAGTGTCCTGGGGTTCAGGGTGTTCGCGCCCCCGATCAACGTCAATGCGACGGGTGATTCGTTGATCGGTAACGCCCAGCCGCTGACGATCACCCCCCCGGCCGGAAACACGTTTACCTCCGGGAAGATTTTCTACCGGAAAGGCGGCGTCCCGGGCGCCGCTTCGTACGATTCCGTCGCATTGACCGTTGGCACCGGAAATTTCTCCGTGAATCTTCCTGCAGGCGTGATTACGATTCGCGGCGTCGAATACTACGTCAGGCTCGACGGCGTGCAGGGGTCGGTCACCTATCCTGCATCCAACCCTGCGCTGAACCCCGCCGTCCTGCCTGTACGGCTGTCAAAGCTTGCAACGCCTCTTGCCCTGAGCCCCTTGAAATACAAGATGTTCTCGGCCCCGATGATCCTTGACTCTCCGAACGTCATGAACCAGCTCGGGGACGATTACGGCTCCTACAACACGGCGAGGTGGCGAGTCTTCCACTGGGAGGGAGGGGCGTACAGGGAAGCGGGTGTCTCATCTGCAGCAGCCGGTCCGATGGCCATGGTCCCGGGAAAGGCGTACTGGCTCGTCACCTCGGATGGAGTTCCGTTCACGTTCAAGCACGGCATGTCCGTGCCGACAGGGCAATACTACACCGTCCCTGTGGATACCGGCTGGAACCAGATCGGGAATCCGTTTGCATTTAGCGTGGCGTGGGCCGCGGTGGGTGGGAGCACACAGGTGACCGGGCCGTACTATTACGACGGCTCGCAGTACCAGATCATCACCACCGACGTGAAGCCCTATGAAGGATATTTTGTCTACAACCCTCCGTTTTCGGAGACGAGCTTCCTGACGTTTTATCCTGTCGAATCGATCTTCGTCGTGCACAAAGACGGATTCGGACCGGCGTCGCTCGGGCCGGGGGAATTCGTGATGCAGATCGCCGCAGCGATACCCGGGACGGAGTTCAGGGATACGTATAATTACGTCGGGCTCCGGACCGGCGCCTCCGCGGGGAGGGACATGCTGGATGCGCCGAAGCCTCCTCCGATCGGCGATGGCGTCCAGGTGGACATTCTTGACGGAGGGACCGCGTATCTGCAGAATTTCAAGCCCGTGGGGGGTGAAGGCCAGTCATGGGTCTTCGACGTCCGGACGCTCGGGACGAAAGGGAAGGCCGTGATGACGCTGACGCCGTCCGGCACGCTCCCCACGGGATTCAGCATTCACGTGCTCGACCTGGAGAACGAGAACGCCCTGCCGGCGGTCTCGGGCGCTTTTGAGGTCGCGCTTGACGCACCGGGGGCTCCCCGTTATTACAAAGTGATCATGGGGACGGACGCGTTCGTCGCGAAGGAGAGCAACGGCATCCCGCTCACGCCTGTCTCCTACGCGCTGGAGCAGAATTACCCCAACCCGTTCAATCCGTCGACGACGATCAGGTACTCACTGGCGAAGAAGAGCGACGTCGTCCTTGAGATCTGCAATACGCTCGGCCAGCGGGTACGGATGCTCGTCAGCGGCGTCCGGAGTACCGGCCAGTATGAGTCGCTCTGGGACGGCACCAACGACAACGGAAGGCATGTGGCGAGCGGAGTCTATTTCTACAGGTTGCGGACCGGGGAGTACAATGCCGTCCGTAAGCTGGTCATGATCCGGTAACGACGAGGACACTATGCGGCGATCCCCCACTCTACTCGTTCTGCTCCTTTTTTCCACGGCGGCGTACTCTCAGAACGAACAGTACATCATCAGCCGGCAGGGCTCGGTCATCATAACGCCGGTGTATCAAAGCTGGACCGGAAAGAACGCAGGGTACAGTTTCTCGGAGTTCAGCACGATCCTCTCGGCGTACGTCCCGCTGGGACGGAGCGCCAGCTTCAGCCTTGGCGGCGGAGGGGCGGCCTCGGGCGGGGACGTCACGAAGCTGAGCGGACTGACCGACGTCCAACTCGGGTTCAACTACTATTTCGAATCGATAAACACGGTCTTCAGCCTCGGGATCAACGCTCCGACGGGGAAGAAAGAGCTCCCGCACGATCAGTTTGTCACGTCGATCCTTTTCAGCCATCCCCTCTTCAACATGCAGGTTCCCGTGTGGGGACAGGGGCTCAACCTGAATCCGGGTCTCGCCTGGGTGTTCCCCGTGAACGACAATCTCGTCCTGGGCCTCGCGGCGGCATACCAGTATCGGGGGAAATACAAGCCGATCGAAGGATCGGGCTTCTATGCCCCGGGGGCCGAGATCACGGGGAGTCTCGGTGCCGACTACAAGCTGAACGAGGCCGCGTCCCTCTCGGCGGATTTCATGTTCACCTCCTACGGGACGGACAAGTACAACGACGCGGAGGTGTTCGCGTCCGGAAACTCCTACTGGTTCAATCTGCAATACAGGCAGTACTTCCGCGAAAACGTGCTCCAGGTCTTCGCGGGTTACCGGTCGGTATCGAAGGGAAAAGTGGCGGGGGTCGGCGGCCTTGTCAGTGAGGCGGAAAGGCTTGAGCCGGGCCGTTTTGAAACGGAGGGGCAGTTCCGGCAGGTCTTCAACCCCCGTTTTTCCCTGACGTACCTCGCGGAGGTCCGGATATACGAGAACACTGCAGAAGCGTATTCCGGATCGAAGGTGGTGGGGGTGGGCGCGGGTCCGACGTTTTCCCTCCCCTCGGGACTCTTCTTCCCCGCTGTTGTGAAAGTGGACTTCGGAAATCTGAAAGGGGGGGGGTCGATTACGGGGATCGATGCGAGGATCGGCATCGGTTATAACTTCTGACCGCGCACGGCAGCGGCGCCGCATTCTCCGCGGCTTCTCTTACTTCAGCAGTCCTCCGGCTCCGAGCAGCGAAAACGTCACGCACATCTCAGGCTGCAGCGTCGTCGATTTTCCCAGGCTGATTTTCCCTTCCCGCTGCAGCACGATCTCGTCCCTCCGCAGCACGACTTCCTTTTCGCCGAGGATGGACACGTACGTCCCGTTGATGCTCTGGTCGATCAGGACAAACCTCTCTCGGCGGAACTCTATCCTCGCATGTGAACGGGAGGCGAGGGGTTCCGGGATGACGAAATCATTTTCGATCCCCCGTCCCATGTGAAGTGCGGGGCGTTCGTGGCTCAGCTCCACGGTCGTCTCGCCGAACCTCACGGTGAGCTTCGCCTCGTGGGGCTTGTCTTCGAAAATGTTCTGCACGATCGTCAGGTTCTCGAATTCCCAGAGAACCTCGAACAACTCGAGTTCCTCTTTCTTCCCCTTGACCGCGGCCTTGTCGATGAACCGGACGCCCGACTTCAGCTCATCCGGCATCTCNNATGGTCCCCATGGCGATCGCCTGCTTCAGGGAGCGTTGCATGTCCTTGGCGGCCTCCGCGGCTACCGGTGCGGAAGGGAACGTGCACATGAGCTCGTCGCCGATATTCTTGACGATCGTCCCCTGGTGCCTTCCGGCCGCCTGTGACATGACTTCCAGGGCCTTCGAGATGATTGTCTGGGCGCGGGTGTTGCCCAGCGTGTCATAGAGCTTTGTGCTGCCGCTGACGTCGGCGAAGAGTATCGCCAGCTGCACGCTCGGATGGGGTTCTGTGTTGCTCAATGTGATGAACGGCTGCTGAATGGGATTGTCGGAGGATCGTACTAAAATACGCATCTGCATCGACCAAATCAAGTTCCCCCTCCCCCCGGATCCGGCCGCTCCCTCCCCCGCATCCGAAATGCCTCCAAAGGGCTATTGCGAGTCTCGTTTGCGTATGTTATATTAACGCAGCCGCGTTCTTTGCATAACACTTCGTTTCCGCAACCGTCTCAAGGGAGGCCGGCGAGAGGTGTTCTTGCCGCCGGCTATAACCACGTTCGTCCCGGGGGAGGTTGCTCCTTGTATTCGCCGCTGTTCATCTCTTCAGTCGGACCGCACGCTGCGCCGGGGGGCGCGCTGGACCATCCCGTCTTTTTCTACACACCATAAACCAGGATTAATCAGGAGAGCCGCTATGTCCAACCGGACTGCTACGCTTTCGGTGTTGTCTATATTCACGATGGTTCTGCTCGCATTCACCCCGTTCGCTGCGCGGGGGCAGGAGGGGGAGGAGTCTNNCGGATTTTCGGGAGCACGACAGCGTCGACCAACTGGACGAGCGTGAATCCATCGGGGATGAAGTATCTGGTCACCGGCGGGAATTTCATTTCCGGAAGGACGAATTCCATCGCGTTCCATCCCACGGACCCTCTCACATTTTACATCGCGTCCGCCGGAGGCGGCGTGTGGAAGACCACGGACGGGGGGACCACATTCCAGGCGCTCACCGACAATCTGCCGTCGCTCGCGTGCGGAGCACTTGCAGTAGACCCCGTCAACCCGTCCGTCGTTTACCTCGGGACGGGGGAGCTGAACTACTCGCTGGACAGCTACTACGGGGCCGGCGTGTTCAAGTCCACCGACGCAGGTGCATCGTGGACGAAAATTGCCACATCAGGGGCCGTGGGGTCGTACATATCGCAGATCGCGATCAACCCTCTGAATACGAATACACTTTACCTCTCGGGATCGGTCGGAGTTTTTAAGTCGACAAATGCGGGGGTGTCATGGGCATCCACGTCGAGCGGGAATAACGCGAATTGCATCATCGTCAACCCGTTGAACCCTCTCATCCTGTACACGACCACCGGGGGATACAGCGCCGACCTTGTGAAGAAATCGACTGACGGGGGCGGTTCCTGGTCGACAATCACGAGCGGTCTTCCCGCTTCTATTGCCAGGACCCAGCTCGCCATCTCGAGCGACACCACCGCCCTGTATGCGAGCGTTGCAAATCCGAGCGGCTACGCGTTACTCGGGCTCTACGAGTCGACGAACGGCGGCGGAAGCTGGACGNNGTGAAGCCTTCGAGTCCCTCGACGGTGATTGCGGGAGGACTCGACATATTCAGCTCGACGACCAGCGGAACCTCGCTGACGAAGCGGACCGACTGGACCTCCACCAGTTCCACCAACTTCTCTCACTCCGACATCCATTTCCTTGGATACAACGGCTCCGTCCTCTATTGCGGATCGGACGGCGGCGTCTACAAGTCGACGAATGACGGCGTCGCCTGGACGGATTTGAATGCGACACTTTCGACGCTCCAGTACCAGAGTGCGGATTATGACCCGACCGCGGTTCTGCGGCTCTACGGGGGGACCCAGGACAACAACAAGGAAACATCCACTGACGGGGGAACGACCTGGAATCAGGTGACGACGGGAGACGGCGGCTATACCGTCGTCGACCCGGTTCACACGAACTATGTGTACGGACAGTACGTCCAGGGTTCGCTTCAGCGATCTTCAAACTCCGGGGCGACCTACACCGAGATCCATCCCAGCAGCTCGACGGGGGGACTCTTCTACAATCCTTACGCCATGGCGCCCGGAAGCGACAGCACCATCGTCTACGGTCAATCGGACCTCTGGAAAACGACTTCGGTGCAAACCGCGTCGAGCTCGTCCGGCTGGTCGCAGATTGCCACAACAGGGGTGGTCGGGGGGGATGTCTCGTCGATCGCGATCGGCGCAACGAGCACCAGGAACATCTACGCGGGGACATCGAACGGCAGGATCCTGGCGACGACGGACAACGGTGCCACATGGGCGACCACTGCAGGGTTCCCGTACGTCTCGGGACTTGCGGTCGACATCACGAATGACAATGTCTGCTATGCGGGCTTCAGCGGATTCTCCTCCGGCGTCCATGTCTATAAAACCACAAACGGAGGGGCGACCTGGTCGAACGTCACCGGCAATTTCCCGAATATTCCGGTCCTCTGCATCGTCCTTCGGACCACAGCGCCACGGACGCTTTTCCTAGGGACGGACCTGGGTGTGTACAAATCCACGGACGATGGCTCGACCTGGGCGTCGTTCAACAACGGGATGCCGACGCTGGCAGTGTTCGACATGAAATACAAGGAGGGAACGCAGATATTGCTCGCGGCAACTCACGGGCGGGGATGCTGGACGTTTGATTACGGCGGTGCCCTCCCCATCGAGCTTGCATCGTTCACTGCTGCCTCAGGTCCGGTTTCGGGAGTCCACATTGCGTGGAAGACCCTTTCCGAGATCAATAACTACGGGTTCGAGGTACAGCGATCGGCGGCGGTCGCAGACGGGTTCAGCACGCTCCCCGGAGGGCTCGTCAGGGGGCACGGGACGACGCTCGCCCCGCAGTTGTACGCGTTCGACGACGCCTCCGCCGGGCCGGGGACCTGGTATTACAGGCTGAAACAGATAGACCTCAACGGGTCCATCCACTTCGTTGAGCCGGTCCGCGCGGAAGCTGCGGCGGGAAATGTTGCTGCCGGCGGTTCGGCGCCTCCGGAGTTTGCGCTGCTTCAGAACCACCCGAACCCCTTCAATCCTTCCACGACGATCCGGTTCGACCTTGCCTCCGACAGGGATGTGTCGCTNNGCCGCGGGAGCTTACGGGGAGGGATCATTTGCTATTGATCCCTCCCCGTTGTACGTTATATGCGGGGGAAGATCGCGGGTTGCTGCAATCCCGGTTCTCCCCCCCAGGCAACAGGGACATTCATGGACAAAATCTGGGCTGCTTTTGAGTCGTTCGAAGGGCCTCCGACAGGCTTCCTCATCGCCACCAATGTCATTCTCGGTCTCTTTCTCCTCGGATGCATACTGCTCGTCATCCGCACGCTGTTCCGTGAGATACTCCTCCGCAAGCGCGCACGGTCTCTTGCAGTGACCGGGCTCGGCGTCACGATGGCCGACGGCGGCGAGCGGAGCGGATCGGAGGGGCATCTGTCCGTTGCGAAGAACGGTACAATCCAGCCGCAGGATGGTCAGACTCCGGAAGATCCCCCGCAATAGCAGTTCATGAGCTCCCGCTTTCTCTCTTCCATCCGTTCGGCTAGCCGTTTTCCCCTGTAATCCTCGCAATCTGAAGCAGATAAAACCGGAGACGGTCCTGCTGGTCCCCGGCGAGCGCCTGCTCCTCGATTGCAGCGATTCGCTCCACCTCTTTCATCGCACGTATAATGTTCGCGGGGACCTCCACCATCCCCTCTGATGCGATCGTGAGATACTCCATCGCGGAGGCAAGGAATTGCCTCATTTCATCGTCGGCATGCGACATCCGGAAGAAATTGTCCAGCCTTGACGGCATCTTTGCCGGGCGGCCGGAGAGAGGGATCTCGGGCGCGAGCTTCCTCGCCGAAAGCGAATACAGCGCGACCGCGAGCTCCACGAACGCCTCCACCCGCTGAAAAACGGGGTTCTCCAGAAGCGCCCACGCGTTGGCCCTCCAGCGCCGGATCGCGGCAGGCGCCTCGAGGAGGCGTGCGACCGCGTCCAGCCATCCGGCTTCGACCGGCATGCCGATCAGCTTCCGGAGCCGCTCCGGATCCGTATTGAAAAAGTCCGGCTGCAGGAGTACGGCCAGATCAGGCCTGAGTGTCGGCAGGAGGTCGGGGATGAAATGGATCCCCTCGAAGAAATCGCCGATCTCGATGCCGTGTCTGCGGAGCAGCTCCTGTTGGAAAAGCGGGATGTACCTTCCCATCGCATCCAGGTCTTCCCTGAGCGCGAGGAACGCGGAGTTTCCCGCCGGGAACGCCCGTTCAATCGCCCGGAGGTACGTCTCATCGACGTCGTGGTACAGGCGCAGGCTTCGGAGAATCTCATACACCGGCAGATGCGGCAGGATCCGGTCGGCGAGGTATGTCTCCGGGTTCCCCTCCACCGACTCCCCCCGCGAGAACGTGTCCAGAGCGCGGAAGAGTCCGGTCGTCAGTTGATTGACGCCGAGGACCGCCGTCTGCGCCTGGTTGTGCGCGATCGCTCGAAGCAGGCTTCCATACCTTGAGAACGGGATTGTCTCGGCGATCCGCTCCAGTATCCTGCTCCCTTGCCCCTTCCCGGCGGGACCCGGGCGGACCGTGGGCCGGTCCCGGAGCGGCGGGGTCGTGCGCGCGATGAAATACGAGATGATATGGATGCCGACCACGTCTTCATCCCGGCCGTACAGTATCTGGCGGAAATTTTCCGTGAGGACTTTCAGGAATCCTTCGAGCGCGGGTTCCCGGGTCCCCACCGTCAGTCGTTCGAGTGCGCGCTCGCTCCTCGCCGTGCTCGTGAGCCTGCTCTCGGCGAACTCTTCGCTCGCGCGTCTGAGGTCCCGGCGGTGGGTCCCCTGCTGCACGGCCAGGTGGTACAGGAGCTGGGCGAACTCGACGACGGGCATGTGCCGGAGGCGTTCCGCGATGGCACTCTGAAAGGTGCGAAGGTCGCCTCCCGCGAAAACGCCGAGCATGGGCGTCGTCGCATAGACCGTGCTCCGGCGCGTGGACTCCCGGAGATGCGACGCAAAGCGCCGGGTCGTTTCCTCCGATTGCACGAATGCCGCGTTGCCGCTGACGCTGTTGTAGTATCCCCCCCCGCGCTGCATCGGTTCGCCGCTTCCGAGTTTCAGCCGGACGCGTTCCGCGAGTCCCTGCTTCGCAAGCCAGTGCAGGAGCTCGTACTTCGCCTGCCGGTACAGCTGCGCGCCCGCCGCCTGACCTACCGCCTGGCTCAGGTCCGACCCCGCGATGAACAGCTCCTCGACGACCTCCGCGAACCGGTCGCGGGTTTCCTGGTCCACGCGGCGGCTCTGGAGCGAGTATTCCCACAGCTTGTTCAGGTACGCCGTCATCCCCCGGACTGCCTCGGGGTCCTCGAAGAGAGGTATGAGCCGGAGCGCCGGCAGATCAATCCCCGGATGGTCTCTGAGGACGTGCTCGCGCCTTGACCGCAGCTTCCGGTCGACCTCGATCAGCGCCTCGGGGCGTGTCGACATGCTTACCTGGAGGGAGAGGACCATGCCGGGGTTCCCGTAGCGTGAGCCTATCTCGTTGATCTCGCTGATATTGAACACCGTCGTATCGACGGCAAACGGATCCTGGGCTGTGATCATGCTCTGGTGAATCCTCGGTGTGATCACAAATCGCTGGAGAAGATCACGGTAGAGCACTGTTTCCCTGAGGAGGGCCGGGACGGCGATATTCCGGAGCAGAGCGGGGATGAGCGAGTGCAGCTCTTTGCGCAGGCTCTTGTTCAACGCGAAATAATACTCGAGCCCTTCCCGGCGCCTCCTGCGGAGCTCCATCATGTGCCGCTCGAGCCGGTCGTTATGATACCAGAGAGATGTTACGGGATCCCTCGCCAGGTGGAGCGCCATGCCGATGCTCCGAAGCCTCCCCGGACTGGATTGGAAGGGGAGGATGCCGCGGTAACGCCGTTCGAGCTGGTGCGTCAGGGTCGTGATGTCCTTCAGAAGCTCCACAAACCGGCGTGTCTTCCCGGGGAGGCGTTCGATTTCGGCAAGCAGCTCCGGACGGATCCGGGCGGTCCTGTCGCTCCCGGAGAGCGTGACAAGGAGGTGCGAAAGACGCTCGACATTTTTGAGCAGAACGGACGCCGCAAGCTGGTGCCCCTGCCCGGAAGGACGGTTCGATCCGTCCCAGTCCCCCCAGAACGAGAGGAACGTTCTGTGCAGTCCCGCCTCCTGTATTTCGCCGAAGAGCTCCGCATTCACGTGCGCGTCGAGATCGAGCAGGATTTCGTTCGATTCCTCGCCGGAGCTGATCGCCACGTTCAACCCCAGGAACTCGTTGACGAGTTCGCGTGCCGCAACGGTGAGGTGGTCGGGCGAAGGGGTCACCCCGTGTGCGAGCAGCCCGAGTATTTTTTCGAACGCCGCCTCCGCCCGGATGGAATACATCTGTGTCGGGTGTACCGTTCTGTCGTACAGCCGCGACCTGAAAGCCTCTTCCCGGCGGCCGATATCGTCCCGGTAGAGCTCCCGCTCGAGCGTGCCCCCGAGCGTCCTGCCGTTGTCGGCGCGCGCGGCGGCCATCAGCTCGCCCGTAATCACCCCCCTGTCATACAACCGCCGCCGGTAGACCGCTAGCCTTTCGGGAACATACTCTTCCGTCAGGAGGCGCCTGACCCTGCCTGTCCCGATTTCATCCCGCAGTGAGCGGACGGAATCGATGATCCGGCCTCCGATAAGCTCCCGTATCCCCCGTTCTACCGCCTCCCACGGGCCGGTCACGGATTCCGGAGGAGCCGCAGGCCGTCTCAGGGGGAATTGTCTCCGGCTGTACTGCGCGGCCTCCTCCCCGATGACACGGTTCAGATCGATGAGCACGCGGCGCGTCTTNNGCGACCCAGTCCAGCGACAGCCCCGCGGGGAGTTTTCCGACGACCATCAGGGGGTACATGCTCCCGGTGGGGCCCAGTATCTCAATGGCGAACGGATTCCGGTCAGCGGGGAGATTCCGTTGTGCCGTGTCGATCGCCTGCATCCTCTCGAAGAATATTGTGTTCCGGAGTCGCCAGTAGNNGTGCGGAACCGTCCCAGAAGAAGCGTCTCCCTGATCTCGATCACCGAGAGCCTGGCCCCGGCAAGACAGTCCGTCTTCGAGAGGGAATGGACGGTGATGAGACGGCGCGCCTCTGCCGACGTGATCCTCCCGGCGGCGATGAGACCATCCGCAATCTGGCGCAGCGTCGGGATTTCCGGGAGGTCTTCGACGGGAGCCACGTTCTGGTACGAGAGATCGTCGATAACCGTGATCCCCCTCCCGAGCAATTCCCTCAGCAGTTCCCGCAGCGGCGAGATCCCGAACACGCGCCCGGTCGCATTGTGCGGGTTGTTCAGCACGACCGCGCCGTAGTCGGCCCAGCGCGGATCGACCCTGAGTTTCCCCAGCACTGCATCGAGAACGGCCCCTGCATCAAGAGCGAACCCGGGAGCCAGGGGCACCGCATGAACGGAAGGGAAACAGTGCTCGTACGTCCAGCTCAGGTCCGGGATCACGGCCTCCCTGATGCCGCAATGAAAACCGAGNNACCTCAGGAAGCTCTCCTCGAGGTCTGCGAGCCAATCTGTATCCTCCAGGTGTCCGCGGAGATCGTGCAGGAGAGACGCCGCATCGGTCCCGGCGAACCTGTCCACCGCCTGAAGCGCGGCATGGTGCCGGCTCTGCTCCACGAGGGATGTTGCCCGTCTTCCGAGGGAGGCGGAGACAGAATTGATAAGCCCGTGGTGCGGAGTAAGGATCAGATCCAGACTTTGCTCGATGCGCGACGCAAACCGGGCGAGTGCTGCCCCGGCGCCGGGTCCGGAAGGAGGTGTCTCCAGCGGGGGCTCGACGCGGATGCCCCTTTCCGTCACGGTGCTCCCGCCGGGGGCCGGTTGTTCCAGCAGATAGGTGAGGAGCTCGACCTCCGAAGCCGACGGAGTCCCCTTGAGCTGGAAATGGAGGGTCTCGAGGAGTGAAAGGAAGCCGGCATCCCCGGCCACAAACACGATCGACAGGTTCTTGAACCGGGGAGAGAGCACCGCGGGAGTCAGGAAACGGATGACACGGTCGATGAGTCGCGACTCCCGTGCCAGCGAGTAGTGGTTGGGGGCATCGTTGATTTCAAGAAAAAAGAGGGGGTAGCTGAGTGCGAGTCCGCGGAGTATGCGGCGGGTTTCCTCCGTTGTGATCTCTCCCATGACCACGAATGCCGGCCCGGACGGCTTCCCCGCTGCAATCTCCCGCAACCGGGCGACAGCGGCGTGCTCGTCGGCCGGGAGCGATTCGAAATGGAGCCCCTCGAACGACTTCACGTGGGGGGGGAGAGACGCCCGGAACAGGAGGATCCGTGCCGGAAGATGCGCGAGGTAGAGGGAAAGAGCATGGAAGAACACGCGCATGCATTCCGCAGTCCCGCCGGAAGCAAAGACAATCTCCCTGCGGTCCGAGGTCTTCCCCAGGTCGTAGGTCAGGGGATCCTGTTGATTCTGAAGCCATTCGCTGAATGCCGTCGCCAGTGGGGGAGGCGCGTTGCGGGAGAATCCGCCGCGGGGAAGGTACGGGGCGCTCCTGCGGATGAGTCGGGCGAAGAAATCCAGGGCCGGCCTTTCCGCATCGTCCAGGTCCAGCGCCCGGAGAAGGGCCGGCGTATCCTCCTCGGAAAGCGATTCGTCCCGGATATCGAGTCCGAGCGCGGCGCGGAGATACGCGGAAGAGAGACGCCTTTCCTGAACCGGGTTGCCGATGTGAAAATTGACCCGCTCCCCGGGTTCTATGGCCGAGGATGCCGTCGCCTCGCTGATCTCGGAAACCTTCGCGGCCCGCGTCGGCCGGAGCTCGAAATAATCGGGAAGCGCTCCCCCGCTGCCGTTCAGATCCATCGGACCGCCTACTTTTTCTTCCGTTCGCTCAAAGCCCCGAGCGCCTTCTGCACGAGCGTGCTGAACATCGAAAGTATCTCGGTCCCCTGGACGCCGTCGGGGGGTGAGAGCGACACGACAGTGCGGGCGTTCCTCATCGACTGGCTGGCTTCGGCCAGGCGCGCGGCCTGGGGCGTCAGGAGAAGAAGTTCGGGACTCTCTTTGAGCAGCCGAAGCTCATCCTTCTCGAAATCGAGCTGCATTTTCCGCAGGCTGAGCTCATGTTCCGCACGGCTCCCCGCAAGCGCGGACTCCTTTTCAAATTCCGCATGCTTGAGCTCGGTCTTCCTGATTTCGAGAGCGTGCTCGAGGGAGGCGATCTCCTCGTCGGCGTGCAGCCGGACCCTCGTGGCCGCCACCCGCGCCTTCTGGTTCACCGCCTCCGTCTGCTCCAGTATGCGGGCGTGCTCTCGCTGGCGGATGGCCTCCGCGATCTGGGGGTTGACAGGGTCATATGAAGTGATCGTCAGCGTGATGACCTCGAGCCCGAGAAGGTGCCTGCTCTCCTGGACGCGTTCCTGGAGATATCCGCGGATCCTGTCGGAGGAGAGGTCCTCGACGTCGTGCAGTTCCGTGTAGCCTTTGACATACCCGAGGATGAGGGTTTCAAGTTCTCTGGCGGCGCGGGCTATCGCGTCGGGCGCCCAGCCCCCGACCTTGACGAGGACGGAGAGATCATCCATCGACGCCGCGACCGTGACGGCGAGTTTGACCCGGACGTCAAGGCTCCCTTTTGCCGACGCGTCGACCGTCTGGGAGAACGAATGCGTCGTTTTCGTGATCGGCGTGCTGAAATGCCGGGGGAAAACCCTCGCTCCGCGGAGGCGCACGCCGTCGCGGGCCTCCGCAATGACGATCTGGTCGGGTTTACGAACCCGGTACTCATACAGGGTAATCCCGATCAGGACGGCGACGACGACAAAGACTGCTTCCATTGCAGACTCCTCCGGACCTGCCGCCTCGGGCAGGCTAAGTGAGAAAGCTTTCGCGTGAAAAAGGGGGCTTCAAGGGGACATTCAGAATTGGCGGGAAGCCAATCGGAACGCAGCACGGGGTCGCGCACACGATGATTCCCTGTGCCGATGGAAGATAACGGTTCTTCCCCCAAACTGCAATCCGGATCAGGTCGTGCTCCGTTTGGCTGTGCTCAGTTTGGCCCTTCAAAAATACCTGAGATTTCTCTTGATTCTTGATCCGGATCTTCCTATACTGCTGGCGTCAAAACAGTACAAGGTTGCTGAGCTTTGAGGACCGCATTACGCGGGGCGAGTACGCTGGGTGGTTTGATCACTTGTTGTCGCGTTACACGTTGAGTCGCAACTGTGGATATTGTCTGACCATAGTTGCGATTTTTCATTGAGTGGCATGCATTGTGGCTGTTGCAAACGGTTCCGCTGACAACGGAGTAATCAAACAATCCTTGAAAGGACTGATCCTATGGAAAAAGGAACAGTGAAATGGTTCAACGGAGCCAAGGGCTTCGGATTCATTCAGCGCCCGGGCGGCGAAGATGTCTTTGTTCATTACAGAGCCATCGTCGGCGACGGATACAAGAACCTGAATGAAGGGGACCAGGTACAGTTCGATGTTGAGAAGGGGCCGAAAGGTCTTACAGCGACGAACGTCAGCTTAGTTTCCTGATCGAGTCACTCTGTATCAGTGGCCCCGCCGGTTTCCGGCGGGGCCATTTTTTTATCTCCCGCCTCTTTCTGGCGGGATTTTTTTGTCCCGCCCTTTCCGGCGGTGTTTTCCTTCCCCTCGTCGGACCGCTCTTGAACAGGGACTGGATTGTGAGTACATTCAGGGCATGTTCCCGAGCAAGGCTCCCCGTTTCTCTATCCGCGCGAAACTTCTTATCGCATTTGTAGGACTCTCCATCCTGCCCATGGTCCTCGTGAGCATCTATGGCCTCTACGTCAACGTCAGGACGATGGAGCATATCGCGCTGCAGGATCTGACGCACGATGTTGCGACGATACGCTCCAGGACCGGCAATTTTATGGCGGGGGTGGAAGGGGATATGCGCGTCATGCTCAACTCCTCCGTCCTGCAGCGCTGGGCCCTTTCGTACGGCAGGGGCGGGCCGCAGGAGAACGACCGCAGGATCCGTGCAGTGGCCGACGAATTTCTCGCGTTTGCCCGGACCAGGAGAATCTACTACCAGATCCGCCTGGTGAATGCAGAACAGGATGAACTCCTCCGCATAGAGTGCGATGATGTCACCGACTCGGCCCGACAATTCGCCATTCTCCCTCCCGGGAAACTCCTGCACGGGGGCGGGGCCTACTATGTGCTCTTCACGAGGAACCTCTCACGGGATCAGATCGCATTCCATCCCGTGGAATTGGCGTACCTGAGCTCCCGGCGCATACCGGTGATCAGCTTCGCGACTCCTCTGGAGGGGCCGGCGGGCCGGGCCGGTATTCTCATTGCCAACGTATTCGCGGGGAGCCTCTTCCGCGAACTTGAGACACAGCGGAACAGCGGGATGGGGCAGTCGGTCGTCCTGGTGGGGGGGGACGGGCACTATCTGTACGATTCCCGGGAGCAGAACGACTGGAACAGGCTGATCGCGTCCCGCGAGGAGGATAATCTTCAGAAGGATTACACTCCCGTGATTGCCGGACGGATCACCTCGGGCGGTGAAGGAGTGATTACGGAGGGGAGTGATGCAATCATCGCATATTCGCCTCTGATCCCTTCACCCCAGGTGCCGCCGCACACCCCGGAGATCAACTCGTCGCTCTATGTGTTCGAGAGTGTCCCCCGCTCGAGCCTCATACGGGACGCCCGCGAGGCGGCGACGACNNCTGAAGACGGGAGATGAGATCGAGGAACTCGCGGGCCAGTTCAACCGCATGGCCGCCTCGCTTGAGGAGCATGAACGGGAAATCCAGCAGCACCGTTACCGGCTGGAGGAGATGGTCGACCACCGGACTCGCGAGCTTGAGGAGGGAAAGGGGAGACTTCAGGCTATACTCGACAACGTCCCGAGCGCCTTCGTCATGCTTGACCCGGGCGGACGAATCCAGACGGCGAGCGCTGCGTTTACATCCATCACCGGCCTCATGCTCGACAATGTGCGGGGGATGGACAGCCGTTCCGTCTTCCGGGCGGCCGGGCTCTGCCGGCACGGGGGGATGCCGGGCGGTGCACAGGATTTCGTCGTGGAAAGCCATGTCGACGGGCTCATCGAAAAGAACGGGTCCGAGCGCTTCCTGGAGCATGTGACGATCCCGATCACCGAGGAGGGGAGCCTCATGTCAGTTCTCGAGATCATCACGGATGTGACAAAGAGGAAGCGCCTCGAGGAGCACCTCATTCACTCGGAAAAACTCATGGCGACGGGAGAAATGGCGGCGATCATCGCGCACGGATTCCGCAATTCTCTCACCTCGATCAAAATGATCCTCCAGCTCCAGCAGGAATCGAAACGCCTGGGGAGCGAAAACCGGAAATCCATCGGCGTTGCACTCGACTCAATCTACAGGATGGAGACCGTCGTCCAGGAACTGCTGAACTTCGCGCGCCCCTCTCCGATGGAGTTCCGCATGTCGGACCTCAACGGCCTGGTCAGCGAAAGCCTTGCCCTGGTTCGCCCGCGGTTCGGCCAACACGGTATTGCGCTCTCCATGCGGCTGGATCCGCGCATCCCGCGGATGCCGCTCGACGGCGCCCATCTCAGGGAAGCTTTTGTCAATATACTGCTCAACGCTCTCCAGGCCGTCGAGGGAAAATCCTCCGGGGTCCGGAAGGGGAGAATCAGGCTTGCCACGAAACGAGTCCTCCTCCTGCGCACGCTGCGCGATCTCCACTCCCCCGTGGATGCACATGAGGATGATGGGGTCTCCCCCGGCGGTAGAGAGATCGTGCTCCGGAAGGGATTGGCCTGCGCCTCGGTGTTGATCGAGGACAACGGCCCGGGGATGGACCGGGGACTGCTCGGGCGCATATTTGACCCGTTTTTTACCACGAAGACGAATGGGACCGGCCTGGGGCTTCCCATGGTAAAGCGGACGGTGAACGCTCACGGGGGGATTGTCACGGTGAAGAGCATCAGGGGGAAAGGGGCGACATTTGAGATCCTGCTGCCGCTCCGGATCGAGCTTCCCGTAGGACCTCCCGGCTCGACCGCGCTCCCCGGAGGTGAACAATGAAAGCAGACCGCACGAAGCTTGTAATCGTGGACGATGACGAAAAGATACTCTTCGCCTTCGAGCGGGTGTTCCGGAAGGAAGGGTACGAGACTGTGACGGCACGGGACGGCGAGGAGGCGCTCGGCCGGATATCCTCCGTGAGGCCGGATGCCGTGATCATGGACATCACCATGCCGGGCTTGGACGGTCTGGAGACCCTTCGCAGGATCAAATCTGAGATGCCGGCCCTTCCCGTTATACTCATTACCGGGTTCGGCACGATGCAGACGGCGATCAAAGCGATGCAATACGGGGCCTTTGAGTACATGACGAAGCCCCTGGACGTCATCGCGCTCCGCGATGTCGTCCGGCGGGCACTGGCAAGCATGAAGACCCACGTCGTCCCCGCCGGGGAGCCGGTGAGCTTCCAGGCGCAGATAATGAACCGCTACGACATCGTGGGGCGGAACCCCCGGATGCACGAAGTATATAAACTGATCGGGTCGGTGTCGACGACCCCCAATCACACCTCTGTTCTGATACTCGGCGAGAGCGGCACGGGGAAAGAGCTTGTGGCGCGCGCCATCCATGCCAATGGCCAGAATGCGGGAGAGCCGTTTGTCGCAATCAACTGCACGGCTCTCCCGGAGACCCTCCTGGAATCGGAGCTTTTTGGATACGAAAAAGGTGCGTTCACAGGGGCCGTGGAGCGGAAGCTCGGAAAATTCGATATCGCTTCGCGCGGGACGATATTTCTGGATGAGATCGGGATCCTGACACTCCCTCTGCAGCAGAAACTGCTCCGCGTGCTCCAGGAGCGCGAATTCGAGCGNNAACCAGGATCTCGGCGCCGAGGTGAAGCGAAAGACATTCCGGGAGGACCTCTTCTTTCGTCTCAACGTGGTCACGATTCAACTTCCGCCGCTGCGGGACCGGAGGGAGGATATCCACCTGCTGGCTTCCTACTTCCTGCAAAAATACAACGAGCAATTGAAGAAGAACGTCCGCGGGTTTTCCGGCGAGGCGCTCCGCATCCTGAACGGTTATGACTATCCCGGGAACGTACGTGAGCTNNGAACATGTGCTGGACCTGTTCGAACGGCAGTTCCTCTCCGAGCAGCTCGAAGCCTTCCACGGGAATGTGACCGATGCGGCAGCCTCTTCGCGGATGACCCGGCAGAATTTCCAGCGCCTCATGAAAAAGCACCGGATCACATCCCGGGCATTCCGCAAATAACGTCTCCCCGTCTTCCTCCGGCTATGCGCAGTCTGCGGTGAGGATTTCCCTCTGATGCCAAACCCGGCTTGGCAGAGACGCCAAACGCACGTTGGCATGTGAAGCGCGGGTTCGTTCTTCCACTTTAGGATTTCGTTGAAACTCCCGCACTAGAGGCAATTCCCCGAAGGACCAATGCTGGCACGGCAGTTGCAATCCCCTGATGCAACTAGCGAGGCTCCATGCCGCACCAGCTCAGAGCCCTGGTCGTCGACGACGACTCAAATATCCTCTCCGCGTTTGAAGACTTTTTTCGGAAAGAGCATTGCGCGATGCTTTCCGCCTCAGGTGCTGAAGAGGCCCTCCGGGTGCTCGCCGGCCTGGAGGTGGATCTGGTGATCACCGACATCAAGATGCCGTGGGGATCGGGGGTTGATCTCTGTAAGAAGCTCAAGGTTTCAAGGCCGAATCTTCCCGTCATCGTCATAACGGGCTATCCCAATCTGGTCCCCGAAGCGGACGCCAGCCGGGCGGGCGCCGACTACTACTTCCTCAAGCCGCTGGAACTGGACCAGTTGCGCGAAGCGGTGCGGAAATGCCTTCGCGCGGCGACGCCCGCAGCCGGCCGGCACGTATAGTCTGTCTCTCAACACATAACAGCATACTCACCATTCAAAAGGAACCCGCCATGATCCGTGCAGCACTGAGCTTCCTCGTGGCTATCGTCATCCTCTCGCTGGCGGCCGACCGGTCGTACGCCATTCCGGCGTTCGCACGAAAATATAAGACGAGCTGCGCGACGTGCCATAACGGGTATCCAAAGCTTAATGCATTCGGTGACGCCTTCCGAAGAAACGGATACCAGTTTCCGGCGGGGACCGATCCGGAGTTCATCAAGGAGGAGCCGGTAAGCCTGGGTTCGGAAGGGAACAAGAAAGCGTTCCCCGACGCGATCTGGCCCGGCAGCATACCCGGGAGCTCTCCCGTTTCTCTCTTTCTGAACGGAGAGATGGACTACAACCCGAAAGTCGATCCCCGGTTCACGTTCGGAGGGCTCGGCAGCAGCATTGAAGCCGTCGCGGCGGGGACGGTAGGGGAAGACCTTTCGTTCTGGGGTCATTTCATACTGAACAGCGACGGCACTGCGGAACTGAACAGAATTTTTCTCATATTCAGCAATCTGATAGGCGATTCATACGGCCTCAACATGCGGGTCGGCGTTTTTGAGCCCGGGCTCTTCTCTTTTTCGACTCACCGTGCGTGGCTCGAAGGATTCTGGCTGACCACACGTCCCTTCAGCAACGATATGGGGTGGACCATCGAGGAAACGCAAAAAGGGATCGAGCTCAATGGAATCGTGCATCAACGGTTTACATGGAGTGCCGGGATCGTGGAGTCATTCGGGAGCCCTCACGCCGACAAGGACTACTACGGGCATGTGGCGTACAAATTCGGCGGCCTTCCGCCGAGCGGGGTTGTTGAAGGAGGAACCGCGCCCAACAACGCCCAGCCGTTCATCGACAACTCGTTCACGATCGGCGCATTCGCATATGCGGGGAGCGCCACGCTCGGGCCGGATTCGATGTCCGCCGACAATAAATTCACGATGGCCGGCGGGGATTTCAACGCGTATTACGACCGGTTCAATCTCTTCGGGGGCATCGGGGTCCGCCATGACAACCAGCCTTTTGTGGGGATGGCAGGTCTCGCCGCGAACACGACCGTGTGGTTTGCCGAGCTCGACTACGTCGTGTTTCCGTGGCTCCTCCCCGGGATCCGCTATGAGTCATGGAGCAGTCAGACTCCTGATATCGGGAGGTCCGATAACGCGGTGGTTTCATACAGCGAGCAGCAGATCGTCCCGGGAATCGTGTTCCTCATNNGGGACGGTCAGCCTCGCGCTGACGCTCGGGATATAGCAGCGCCAGGAAGGCAGACCGCATCTGCCAAAGCACATTACGAACAATCAGTGGAGTAACGTCATGAAGAAGTTCACGAGCATCATCATCGGCCTCATCCTCTCATTCTGCAGCGTGCAGACCGCCCCGGCGGGCGGAATCGTCGGTACCGTGAAAGCAAAAGGGGCGAAGAATGGAGGGGACGCCGTCATTTTTATCGAAAAGGTCCCGGGAAAGACATTCGCGGCCCCCAAAGAGCACCCGCGAATGGACCAGAAGAATATGACATTCATCCCGCACGTCATGCCGGTGCTTGCGGGGACGACGGTCGATTTTCTGAACAGCGATGACGTGCTCCACAACGTGTTTTCCCCCGACAAGTGCGCTGAGAAGTTCAATCTCGGATCCTGGCCGAAGGGACAGACGAAGTCGTACACGTTTAAGGACGCGGGATGCAACGTCACGCTCCTGTGCAACGTCCACCCCGAGATGGAGGGATACGTCGTCGTGCTTGAGACCCCGTATTATGCCGTGAGTGCGAAAGACGGGAGCTACGCGATCAAGGATGTNNGGTCGAGGTCCCGGAGAAGGGGAACGCGACTTCGGATTTTGAGATCCACAAGTAACGTCGACGGAAAAGATCCATGCCCGAGCAAATCAGGTTCGTCGATACCGCCTGGCTTGACGCCAACTTCCCCTGCATGGTCGGATGTCCGGTGCACACGGAGGCCGGGCGCTATGTCGGACTCATCGAGGAAGGACGGTTCCGCGAAGCGTACCACGTCGCCCGCCGGCCGAATCCGTTCGCCTCGATCTGCGGGCGTGTCTGCGCGGCTCCCTGCGAGACCGCCTGTCGCAGGGGGAAGGTTGACGAACCGATCGCGATTCGGGCTCTGAAGCGGTTCGTCTGCGAGCGGTTCGGGGTGGAAAGCATGGTGGATCTGGAGAGGCTGAAAGAGGTGTTCGGGAAATCGGTCCGGAAGAACGGCATCCGGGTCGCCGTCATCGGCGCAGGTCCGGCGGGGCTTTCCTGTGCACACGACCTGGCGCTCCTCGGATATGCGGTGACGGTTTTTGAGGCCCAATCGGTGGCCGGAGGGATGCTCAGGCTCGGCATCCCGGAATACCGGCTCCCGAGGGAGCTCATCCGGCTCGAGATCAACGCAATCCTCAGCCTCGGGGTCGACCTCAAGGTGAATGCCGCGGTCGGCCGCGACTTCACGTTGGCCGATCTCCGCAGGGAAGGGTACAGGGCGGTCTTCGTGGCCATCGGTGCGCACAAGAGCCGTGACCTGCGCGTTGAGGGGGTGGAGCTTGACGGAGTGCTCCGCGCCGTGGATTTCCTCCTGAACATGAACCTCGGGTACCGGGTGGAGCTTGGAAGGAAGGTCATCGTGATCGGGGGCGGAAACGTCGCCAT
>PMND01000167.1:0-11386 GCA_003161955.1 Ignavibacteriota bacterium
AGGAGCCTTCTCAATGCGCTTGAGATTCATCACGTCTGTCAAAGGAGAATTCTACGAGCAAGAATTGGCTGTCAGTCCCTCTGCAGTCACGCGATGGAGGGACTCGCTTGACAACCTTGTGGTCGAGAAATTCTTCAATCGGAAGTTGATCCTGGGAAGGATGTTCGTCCAACCGAATCGCAGAGAATAAATAGTTTAGAAAAACCGCACGCGCGGCATAACGAAATCCAATTCATCGAGGAACTGATGGAACACAAGACGCAACAGGCTGAGGATAAGAAGACTGGATCCTCCAACGACTATCCGATTGTTGGCAAGAGCAAGTCTGTCGAGCAGCTGATCAAGCAGATCGGCCGTCTTGCGAAGACGCGCAAGGATGTTGTGATAATCGGCGAAGCCGGCGTCGGAAAGGGCGCCATCGCCAAGAACATCTACTTCCAGAGCAAGACTGGGATCAAAGAGCAGCCGTTCATGTCCATCAATCTCTCCGTCCTTGATGACAAGGAGCTCGAATCTGTTTTGTTCGGCTTCGACAGAGGTGTTGAGGGGCTCCCGTACACTTCGAAGCGCGGGCTTTTTGAGCTGGCAAATGGCGGCACAGTTCTCATTGAAGAGATTGAGGAAGCGAGCTTCCGCAATCAGATGAAGATATTGAACTTCATGAACGAGCGGAAGACCCGGCGGATTGGCGGCGAGACCGGCGAGCCTGTCGATATCCGGCTCATCGTTTCGATGAAGGCAGATCCTGCCGAACTCGTCGAAAAGAGAAAGCTCCTGGAAGACCTGTACGGGAAGATCCTCGAATTCGAGAAGGTCGAGGTCGCCCCGCTTCGGACGCGGCCCGAGGACATTCCTCTCCTTGTGAAACATTTTGCCGGAGAGATCTGCAAGGAACTCGGCCTGGCGGATCTTGTTATCGACATCAACGCAATCGATGTCCTTGTGCGTCAGCCCTGGCGCGAAAACATTCGCGAATTGAAGGCGGTTGTAGACAAATGCGTCCTATTCTCCAACGAGGGTCGGTTTATGCTTCCGCCGGAGTTGGTGGACGAGAAGACCGAAGTCGTGAAGATGATCAACAATATCATGGCGGGCCAGGAATTTGTCCTTGATAAATCCCTGGATGTCATAGAGAAGGGGATCATCGAACGTTCACTTGAGAAGTTCGGCTTCAATCAATCGAAGGCCGCCGCGTTTCTTGGAATGACAGAACAAACGTTCAGATACAAGCTCAAGAGGCTTGGCATAGCAAGCGCGCGCGCGCGCGCCTAAACGTAGCAACAACCTCTTCAAAGGAAAGCCCCCGGGGAAACTCAGGGGCTTTTCCGTTTCCTGTCCCTCCCCAGCGGAACCTCAATTCCGGAAGGTTCTCTCTTTCCAGGTTATTTGACCCCTGAAGATAACCAGCAAAGGGAATGTGAGGACGTACATATAATAGTAAACCTCAAAAAGAGGGTATTCAAAAAGGAGGCAACGCCTGTGAAATGCGAGGGTCGCAGGGAGACAGAGGAGATAATCAACTAGGAGCTTTATGGCAACAGCGAGACCAACGGCCCACCAGGGAGAGAAGAATGCCCCCAGAAGTATCAGGAAATTGAACACATACGGGAACGCGAATATAAGGAGGCTCTTGGCATCCATTCCTCGCCCGCCAGTGAACCAACGCTTTTTTTGATCGTAAAGCTGCTTCCAATCATGGCACGGAGTGCTCTCGACGAGGGTGGCAGGATCCATCGGGAAGCGGGCTTTCCATCTCCCGGAAGCCGTGACGGCGTGAAAAAGCGCATAGTCTTCGGTAACACTGAAGGGGATCTCCCTGTACCCGCCGACTGAGTCGTATGCTTCCCGGCGAACGGAGAGGTTCGTCCCCACTGCAGTAACGGGAAATCCAAGCCGGGTGGTTGCCGCTGCGACCGAAGTGAGAACGAACCAATCAAGCGCCTGCATCTCCTCGAACCAATTCTCCCCAATGAGCGACGTGAAGCCTGCAACCACACCAACCGTAGGATCAGAGTAATACGAAACTGTATCTTCAACCCAGGTCGGAGGGACCCTGCAATCGGCGTCAGTGAACATCAGGATCTCGCCTCTGGAGACGTCCACTGCGCTCATCACTGCATTTGTCTTTCCGGGGAGGAGTTCATTTTCCTTCTCGATGTGGAGAACGCGAAGGTGAGCCTGCCTGCCCCTGTATCTGCTGACAATTTCTGCGGTCCGGTCCGTGGATCGATCGTCAACGATGATAATCTCAAGCAGTTCCTGCGGGTAAGAGAGCCGGACAATGGATTCGAGACAGGCCCCGATCTGCTCCTCTTCGTTCCGTGCCGCAATTATGACTGATACGCGCGGCCGGTACCCATCTCCGGGGCGGGCTCCTGACGTGGCTGCCGCGCCGGCGAAGAGCAATATCATGAGCATGTAAACAATGCTGAACAGAAAGAGCAGGGCGACAATCATGGAGCGGCGTCAGTGTTGGCAGTGTTGGCGTTGCATTCATGGTAGCCAAAAAAAGCCCCCTATGCAATGATCTACCTTGAGTGTCCTCTGCTGTGGACACTCTTCAATTCCTTGACTATCCACGACGAATTGGATATATTTGCAACATGTCCAAATCTTCTCATCCCGCACCCCCCCTTTATAGAAAAACTGTACTCGATAACGGCATTCGTGTCGTTTCCGAATCGATACCGCATGTCCGTTCCGTTTCCATCGGTGTGTGGGCCGACGTGGGATCCCGCGATGAATCACTGACCCAGAACGGGATCAGCCATTTCATTGAACATATGGTGTTCAAGGGAACCAAGAAAAGAAGCGTCAGGGATATCGCACAAAGTCTTGAATCGCTTGGCGGGTATCTCAACGCGTTCACAACGAAGGAGCAGACCTGCTTCTACGCCAGGGTGCTTGACTCGAACGTGGCGGAAGCGATGGATGTCCTTTCGGACATCGTGACGCATGCGACGTTCAAAGAGCAGGAATTGGAAAAAGAAAAACTGGTGGTGATTGAAGAGTTGAAAAACGCCGAAGACGATCCGGAAGATATCATACACGATTTCTTCGAAAAGGTCCTCTTTCCAGACCACGCACTGGGATTTCCCATCATTGGGACGGAAAAGAATCTCCGTGCCTTTAGCAGGGATGACCTTTTCCTCCACCTGAAAGCCCACTACCAGCCCTCCCGGATCGTCGTTTCGGCTGCCGGGAATGTCGATCATGACCGCCTTGTCAAGCTTGCAGCGAAGGACTTTGATCTGTCTACAAGGCGGATTTCGCAGAGAAAACGCTCTCCAGGTCCCACTCGTGTAACCCGTCCGCTGAAGAAGGAATACCCCAGGCCGATCAACCAGGCACATATTTGCCTTGGGACCGTGGGCTACAGCATCCACCATAAAGATCGTTTTCCACTGATGGTACTTAACGCACTGCTGGGGGAGGGGATGAGTTCACGGCTGTATCAGACCATACGGGAAAAGCACGGTTTTGCTTATTCAGTGTATTCGTTTGTCAACCTTCTTTCGGATACGGGTGTGTTCGGCGCATACATCGGGACGGATAAGAAGAACATCGTCAAGTCTATCTCCCTGGTTCACAAGGAACTTCGAAGGCTCAAGAAGACCCCCGTCTCGAAAGCCGAATTGCGCAGGACTCAGTCGCAGATCAAGGGAACAATGATGCTCGGACTGGAGAACATGTCGAGCCGCATGATGCGTCTTGGAAGCTCCGAGCTCTATTACGGAAGATGCATCACGCTCGACAGCGTCCTGAAGAAAGTCGATGCCGTTACACCTGAAGAGATTCAGAAGGTTGCGGTGGACCTGTTCGATTTGGACCGGTTTTCGACCGTCATCATCCGTCCTTCATGATCCACGGAACAATCGCGAACTGAGCCGGTTATGGTGACCAGAGACGTTTTGAATTCCCGTTTGCTATCTGCTGAATATGCGGTCCGTGGTCCGATCGTCCTCCGGGCCCAGCAGCTGGAAGAACAGGGGCGGAAGATCATCTACTGCAACATTGGCAACCCTCAAGCCCTGAAGCAGGCGCCACTTTCATTTCTTCGCCAGCTCCTGAGCCTCGTAGAGTATCCCGAACTCTTGAACCACCCTGAAACGCTGAAACTTTACCCCCGGGATATTGTCGCCCGCGCCACATCGATCCTTGAAAAACACCCGCAAGGCACCGGTGCTTACAGTCAAAGCCCGGGGATCCCGTTCGTGCGACAGGCGGTCGCGGATTTTATCAGCAGTCGGGATGGAATTCCTGCGGACAGGGATCACGTAATCCTGACGGATGGAGCAAGCAAGGGGGCACAGGCGGTCCTCACGGCGCTGCTACGGACCCCGTCGGACGGGTTCATGATTCCGATTCCGCAGTACCCGCTCTACAGCGCCTCCCTCTCGCTGTACGGAGGCAAACAAGTCGGTTACTATCTCGATGAACAGGCAGGATGGCAGTTGAATGAGGGAATCCTGATCAAGAGCCTGACGAAGGCGAGGGCGGACGGAATCAACCCCGTAGGCATCGTCGTCATAAACCCGGGAAATCCTACCGGTGCGGTTCTTTCGGCAGAGAACATCAAGATGGTCGTCGGTTTCGCAAAGAAGTACAATCTTTCAATCATCGCCGATGAAGTATACCAGGAGAATGTCTACGATCCCTCGCTCAAGTTTCACTCATTCGCGAGAATAATGTGGGAGACAAAGGAACTGGAGGTGTCTCTTTTCAGCCTGCATTCGGTCTCCAAAGGTTTTCTCGGGGAATGCGGACACCGGGGAGGGTATCTCGAGCTCAGGAACATCCCTGACGACGTCCTCGCAGAGTTCGTCAAGTTACAGTCGATCAGTCTGTGCGCCAATATCGCTGGCCAGATTTCCACCTATATGATGGTGGCACCCCCTAAACCGAGGGATGAGAGCTATGGGACATATGCCCGTGAGCGAGATCGGGTCCTCTCCGATCTGAAAGTGAAGGCCGAGATCCTCGGCCGCGGGATCAATGGAATTAAAGGCATGTCGGTTGATATTCCCCGAGGCGCCATGTACGCTTTCGTGCGCTTTGAATTGCCGGAGAGGGAAGAGACGGAATCCATGACAGCGGCGGTGCGCACGAGCTACGAGGAACAGCGGGATTCCAACTATTGCCTTGCGCTACTGGAGGAAACAGGCATTTGCGTCGTGCCAGGAAGCGGATTCGGCCAGCTCCCCGGAACGCTCCATTTCAGGACGACGTTCCTCCCGCCCAGGGATGAAATAGAGCAGTTCGTTGTGAAATTAAAGGAATTNNCGACAACAACCTCACGATCATTCAGGCGGCCCGGAACAACGGCATTGATATTCCGCACTTTTGCTGGCACCCGCGACTCTCTATCGCAGGCAACTGCCGGATGTGCCTTGTCGAGGTGGAGAAGATGCCCAAACTTGCGATCGCTTGTTCCACGCAGGTGGCCAACGGCATGATCGTTCATACAGCCAATCCGCGCGTCATAAAGGCCCGACAGGCGGTCATGGAGTTCCTTCTCATAAACCACCCTCTGGATTGTCCGATCTGCGACGAGGCGGGTGAGTGCAAGCTTCAGGACTACGCCTACGCGCACAGCATCGGCTATAGCCGGTTTGAGGAGGAGAAGGTCCACAAGCCCAAGCGCGTCGAACTCGGTCCCCATGTTATGCTCGACACTGAACGCTGCATCATGTGTTCGCGCTGCGTTCGGTTCTGCGACGAGGTTGCCGGAAAGCCGCAGTTGACCTTCACCCGGCGAGGCGACCAGGTGGAACTTACGACGTTCCCGGGGGAGAAACTCGATAACCCCTATTCGATGAACGTCGTTGATATCTGCCCGGTCGGAGCGTTGACGAGCCGTGATTTCCGTTTTAAGGCACGTGTCTGGGAAATGTCTGCAACGGAAACAGTCTGCCCAGGGTGCGCGCGAGGCTGCAATATGAACACCTGGGTGAGGAACAACGAGATACTCCGGCAGACACCCCGCTACAATGCCGAGGTGAACCAGTACTGGATGTGCGACTGGGGACGCCTGGAGACCTCACGACAGGTGAATTCCGCGACGCGGATCAGGGGTCCGCTCATGAAGAAGGAGTCAGGCGTCGTCGAAGTCGGTTGGGACGAAGCCGTTGTCCGGGTCGCCTCCGAGCTCAAGTCGTTCCGAAAAGGAGAACTTGCGGTCCTGGGATCTGCTTTCGATACGAACGAGGACAACTTCGCCCTCCAAAAATTCGCGCGAGACGTTCTTCAAACTCGCCACCTTGATTTCAAACGTCACACGTCGCCCGGATACGAGGACACGCTTCTGATCAGTGCCGACCGGACCCCGAATACCCGGGGTGCGCTGGAGGTCGGCCTCCACCCCGGAGAACACGGGGCGAACACCGAAGGCATCCTCCGCGGCATCAGAGAGGGATCGATCAAAGCGTTGTTCCTTGCCGACGACAATATCGCAATTGATCCCGAAGTCGCGCAGAGCCTCGTGCGCCTGGAATTCTTTGTGGTCCTGGCTTCCGTAGAGAATGAAACGACGCGCCTGGCGGACATCGTGCTTCCGTCTTCCACCTACGCGGAAAAGAACGGCACGTTCACGAATCTCCAGGGGCGTGTGCAGCGCATCCGTCCTTCCGTCGCAACGCTAGAACAGGAGCGCGCGCTTGACGGCTTTGCAATGAGCCGCCTCGACAAGTTTGGATCGCAGTTTGACAGATGGGCAAAGGGTTCGAAATGTGATGCCCGCCCGCCGTGGCGCATCATCGCGGGGATCGCAGTCCTCATGGGGACCAAGTTCAAATATCAGACTTCCGAGGATGTGTTCGGAGAAATCGCATCCCGAGTCGATGCGTTCAACGGGATGTCTTACCGTAAGCTGGGCAACAGAGGGACGTTGTTAAAAACAAGCAAGGACATGCGGGTCTCCCAACCCGCCTAACGATCCCCCCGTCTTCAGGCGGGTTTAAGATCCGGAAGAAACTTCAATGGAATTTCTTGTCATCGCCGCCGTCAAGATCGTCCTGGTCCTGTTGATCATATTGACCACAGTCGCCAATCTCGTGTATGCAGAACGGCGCATCAGCGCAGCCATTCAGAACCGGATCGGACCGAACAGGGTAGGCCCCTGGGGGCTTCTCCAGGCACCTGCGGATGTCCTGAAACTCTTCATGAAAGAAGACATCGTCCCGTTTCAGGCGAACAAAGGCATCCACATGCTGGCACCCATCGTCTCGATCACCGTGGCGATGGCCACTTTTGCCGTGATTCCGTTCGGAGACCGGATCACCATTTTCGGCCACGATGTCAAGCTTATGATCGCGGATGTCAATGTCGGAGTCCTGTACATCCTGGCGATGACTTCGATGGGGGTGTACGGTGTCACGCTGAGCGGCTGGTCGTCAAACAACAAGTACTCCCTTCTCGGCGGACTTCGTTCCTCGGCGCAGATGATTAGCTATGAGCTCTCCATGGGGCTCTCGGTCGTCGGCGTCATCATGGTGGCCGGTACCCTCCGCCTTGACCGGATCGTGGAGATGCAGGAAGGGTTGTTCTGGAATTTCTGGCGGATGCCGATCGGGTTCATAACATTCCTCGTCGCTTCGTTCGCCGAGACGAACCGGCTGCCTTTCGATCTCCCCGAGGCAGAGCCGGAACTGGTGGGGGGGTATCACACGGAATACAGCGGCATGAAATTCGGCACGTTTTTTCTTGCGGAATATGCAAACATGATTACATCAAGCGCCCTCATCGTAACACTCTTCTTCGGCGGCTGGCAGGTCCCGTACCTCTCCCATGTTGGCCTCTCTCCACTGGCGGTCAGTCTGATCCAGGTTGCAGCCTTCGTCATCAAGGTGGGATGCATGCTGGTGTTCTATATGTGGATACGCTGGACAATACCGCGGTTCAGGTACGACCAGCTGATGAATCTGGGCTGGAAGGTCATGTTGCCTCTGTCGTTGCTTAATATTGCTGTGACAGGTACATGGCTCCTCTTCCTGCAGTGAGGGTGCGAGCATCGCTTTGAAGGAGAACAGGACCGAATGTCGAAAACGAACGGCGAAAAAGTGAAGCAGATCCGGAGCAAGGACCTGACGTTTCTGCAGAGGATTTATATCCTTGAGATCGTGAAGGGCCTTGTCCTCACATTGAAGCAGGTGTTCCGTCCGAAATTCACGCGGCAGTATCCCGAAGAACGATGGAATCCTCCGGCGTCGTTCCGCGGCCGACCAGTCCTCGTTGAGGAAGACGGCGTCGAACGATGTGTCGCCTGCGGGTTGTGCGCACGTGTTTGTCCGGCCCTCGCGATCGAAGTCCAGGCATCCGAGACCGACCTTCCCAAGGAGCGATATCCAATTAAGTTCGAGATCAACATGCTTCGATGCATTTTCTGCGGTTTCTGCGAAGAGGCCTGTCCGGAAGAAGCGATCATCATGAGCGATGAATATGAACTCGTCTTCCGGAACACCGAGGATGCCATCTTCGGGAAGGAAAAGCTGCTAATGTCGACCGACCGTTTGAAGACACGCCTCGAATTCCTCCGTCGAGCGAGATAACACACCCCGGTATACGTGGTTCGGACATTCGCGGGCGGCCCTGGCTGCCCGCAGTGTATTTGGAAATCAACGCGGAAATTGCTTAATTAGAGGGAATAACAGCGTTCTCTCCCAAATGCGGGCCTGATGGATACCCTCTGGATCGAGATTCTGGGAGTTCTCCTCCTGATCGCAATCGTGGGGTTCTTTTCCGCCAGCGAAGTTGCAGTCCTCTCAAGCCGTAAGAGCCGGATGCGCGCCCTGGCTGACGAGGGTGAACACAAGGCGGCTCTGGTCCTGGGCTTCCAGGAGGATCCGGAACGCTTTCTCGCCACGGTCCATATCGCCATCGTATTCTCCCTCGTCCTCTCATCCGGCCTGGGGGCCATCCTGGGCTGGCAACATCTCGTCCCTTCTCTCTCCGAATCCGGCATCTCCTGGGTCAGGGAATCCAGCGGATGGCTTTCGCTGTGCATTATCGTCGTGTCGATCGGGTTCCTTGTTGTGGTCTTCGGGGAACTCGTGCCCAAGTCTCTTGCGCTCCGCTCCGCCGAAAAAGTCGCCCTTCGCGTAGCCCCCGCCATGCAGATTGTCGAAACGGCATTACGATACCCTGCGTTGATACTGACCGGCGCAAGTAACCTGCTCCTGGTTCCATTCAACACCCGTCACGCGCACGGGGAATCCGGCATCTCCGAGGAGGAGTTCAAACTCATCCTCGAGGAAGGGACCCGGAGGGGGGTGATCGACAAAACGGAACAGGAACTCATTGGAAGCATTTTTGAGTTCACTGACACCACGGCAAAGGAAGTCATGATCCCGCGCCCGGACGTCGTCGCGCTCAGCATGGACATGACCCACGAACGGATCATCAAGACGGTGCTCGAGGAGGGGTACTCCCGGATGCCGGTGTACCGGGGGACGATCGACAACATTCTCGGGGTCGTCTATACCAAGGACCTCCTCGGGCTGATGGAATACAAGGGTCTCATTATCCTGCAGGATGTGATCCGGCCGGCCTACTTCGTCCCGGAAACCAAAAAGATCAGCCAGCTCATGCGGGAGTTGCAGCATCGGAAAATCCACATTGCCATCGTTATCGACGAGTTCGGCGGCACCTCGGGAATCATCACCATGGAGGATATTCTCGAAGAGATCGTGGGGGAAATCCACGACGAATACGACGAAGACCTTAAGGACGTCGAGCAGGGTTCGGACGGGACATTCCTCGTCAACGCACGGATGCCGATCAAGGAATTCAATGAACGGTTCACAGCTGAGATCCCGCCGGCGGACGATTACGAAACGGTCGGCGGGCTCCTTCAGAAACTCACCGGAAGGATTCCCGAGATCGGGGAAGAGATCACGCACGACAACCTATCCTTCACTGTCATGAAAAAAAGTCAGCGGCGGATCCGGCAGGTGAAACTCCGGAGGAAGGATCCGGGCACGGTGCAATCAAATCCCCGCCTGACACCCGGATGAGCTCCCGGAAAAAAATACTTGTCGTCTTCGGCACGCGTCCGGAGGCCATCAAACTTGCTCCTGTCATCCACGAGCTGCTGAGATACCCGAAGAGCTTTCTCACGCGCGTGTGCGTGACGGCCCAGCACAGGGAGATGCTCGACCAGGTACTGGAGATATTCCGCATCCGGACTCACTATGACCTCAATGTCATGCACAGGGGCCAGTCGCTGGAGGACGTGACATCGCGAGTCCTTCTCGGCATGAAAAATGTCCTGGCCAGGGAGCGGCCCGACATGATTCTCCTCCAGGGTGACACAACCACGGTGATGGCTGCTGCGCTGGCGGCGTTCTATGCAGAAGTCCCCGTGGGGCACGTCGAAGCCGGGCTCCGCACATGGGACAAGAGGAGTCCCTTTCCGGAAGAAATCAACCGCGTGATCGCCTCGCATCTTTCCGACCTGCATTTTGCGCCGACGCAGCAGGCCCGCAAGAATCTGCTGCGGGAAGGGATCCTTCCCGGAAGGATCGTCGTAACGGGGAACACCGTTATCGACGCCCTGTTTCACGTCCGTTCCACGGTCAACCGATCCGGAAAGCACTTCGAACAAATGTTTCCGCGCGTGGATTTTTCGAGGCGCATGATCCTCGTTACGGGACACCGCCGGGAAAACTTCGGCCAGGGCTTCCTCAACATCTGCCGGGGAATACGAACGGTCGCCGTGCGGCACCCCGAGGTGGAAATCGTGTACCCGGTTCATCTGAACCCGAACGTCCAAAGGCCAGTCAAATCCATTCTCGGCCGTCTCCCCAACGTTCATCTCCTGGCTCCTCAGCCCTATCTCCCGTTTGTCTTCCTGATGGATGTCTGCTACCTGATCCTCACGGACTCCGGTGGCGTACAGGAAGAGGCTCCGTCGCTGGGCAAACCCGTTCTCGTGATGCGAGATCACACTGAGCGACCGGAAGCGGTGAAGGCGGGGACCGTACGGCTTGTCGGCACTTCATCACGCAAAATTGCAGGTGAGATCGAGCGGCTGCTGACGCACCCGGGCGCATATCGCGCAATGAGCAAGGCCCATAATCCCTACGGCGATGGAAAGTCCAGCGGCCGCATTGTCCGCGCTCTGCGAACATACTTCCGTGTGAANNGAGCCGTGCGGTCTCTCAGAATATCTCCAGGGACGCAAGAAGGGACTGGTAAAGCTTGTGCTGTACTCGATCGTATTTCAGATCCTCGGGTTCCTCGCATTCCTCATACCCGGGACGGGCTCCGCACCGCGTCGCCGCGCTGGAAGAAGTGCTGCAGAACCGGCTCTTTCGATTGTCCCGATGCCGATGGTGTATCCCTCGAACCGGGTCGACTCCGCTCTGCTTGAGAAAGTGAACGCTTCCAT
>PMND01000167.1:11514-43735 GCA_003161955.1 Ignavibacteriota bacterium
GGCAGGGGTCCCCGCCCGACATAGAGGAGACGAGCCATCCCACCGCCGGATACGTCGGGGTATTGCGCGCCTGGTTCGACTATGATCTCGTCGGCCACCTCGCCCGTACGATGCCGGACATCTCCTTCATTATGGTGGGCCCGCTTGATTTCGAATTCCGGAATGCCCACCTTCGCGCGATACCGAACCTCCGCTGGATCGGCAGGAGGGACTACGTGGAGATGCCCCGCTACATAGACGCTTTCGATGTCTGCCTGATTCCGTTCATGGCGGGGAAGGTCTCCCAGACAACAAACCCCGTCAAGGTGTTCGAGTATTTCGCCCTCGGCAAGCCCGTCGTCTCGACCCCCATGCANNCGCTCACGGAACTGATGCTCTCAAACCTGAATCCCGGTGCAAGGCCATGACTGACGGGAACCGGATCGCCGGAGGCGTCAGAAACTTCATGCAGAAGGCATGGCATTCTCAGACTGTGGAGAACACGTTCTGGGTTGGGGCAGCTTCGGCAATGAGCGCCCTCCTGGGGGCTGTGTCATCGGGCCTCTACGCGCGGACGCTGGGCGTCAATGAATACGGAGTCCTCACGCTCATCATCTCCATCGTGACGATGATGATCGCCCTCTCCGACCTCGGGATCGGCGGATCGATCGTGAGGTTCGGGTCGGAAATGATTGCCCGCGGTGATGAGAACGGTTTGAGGTCGGTCCTGAGCGTCGCACTCAAGGCAAAGCTTTCCCTGTCGGTGATTGTGCTGGCCGGAGCGGTTATTTTTCTCAACCCGATTGTGGGGATGGTCTTCACCCATGTGGACAGCAGTATCACCTCGTACTTCCTCCTGTCGCTTCTCGCGGTCGCGTTCGGCATGCTCGCCGGTTTTTTCCCGCCGATCTTTCAGTCGCACAGGGAGTTCCGCACACTCGCCGCTGTGTCGATATCCCAGCCTTTTCTGAAGGTGGTGGTCCTTGTCGTGTTTGTGTACGGGTTCATGTCCAGCTCGCTCATGGTCGTGAACGCCCTGTGGATAGAGATCGGGACCGGAGGCGGATTGCTGCTGCTGAGCTACCTGTGCGCGCCCCGGAAGGTGATTTCTTTCCAGAAAGCCGACCCTCTTCTCAGACGCAGGATGCTCTCCTTCAACAAATGGCTATCCCTGTATTACGTCCTTAACCTGGTCGGGGGGCGAATGGATCTCTTCTTCGTGGGAGGGCTCGCGGATGCCCGCGCGCTCGGCATGTACGGCGCCGCATCGAAAATCGCCTCCATCGTGGTCATCGTGACGAACTCCTATCTGACGGTGCTTCTCCCCGAGCTGTCGGCGGCGATTACTCCCGAACTGATACGGAAAAAGCAGCGGCATTCGATCCTGATCGTCAGCCTGTTCGGTCTCGGCATTCTTCTCCTGGCGGCGGCGGCGGATCTCGTCGTCGAAATTGTCTTCGGCCCGAAATTTGTGGGTACGGGGACGATGATCCGGGTGATGTGCGTGGGATTGCTCTGTGTCGTTGCCGCCTATCCCCTGAATGCCACGCTGTTTGCATGGAACCGGTCCGAGGTCTTCCCGATCATGTCGGGGGCAGGTATCGCCGCCCTGATTGCGGGGAACGCAATCTTCATCCCGCGGATGGGAGCACTCGGCGCGGCTGTGGCATTTTCTCTGAGCGGTGTCGTTGGCATTTTGATGTCGAGTGTGATATATTTTCTTCACTGGAGAAGACGCGCGCGTGAATCCACCGGTCACACCGTTTAAATGCGGCATCTGCGGCGGGACAGCAGGAGAAGTACTATTTGCGGCCCGGGATTTCAATTTCCATACGACCGAAGAGTCTTTTTCGATTGTCCGTTGCAGCGCCTGCGGCACCGCTCAAACTGTACCCCGTCCTCCTGAAAATTCACTGGGGCGATTCTACCCCCCTTCGTATTATCCGACAGGCGGGTTCGACCCGGCATACTACCGGAGAACGATCCAGCCTTCGCAACGGAAAAAGCTCGATATCGTGCGCCGGTTCCGGCAGTCGGGCACACTTCTCGACGTGGGATGCGGGGCCGGATTCTTCGTTCGGGAGGCGTCGAAAAATGGATTCTCAGCGCAGGGGATAGAGTTCAGCCGGGAGGCGGTCGAATTCGGCATGAGGGAGGGGGATGTACGCCTCACAGAAGGGGATCTCCTGAAAACAGAGTTCCCGCTCAGCTCGTTTGAGGTCGTGACCCTCTGGCAGGTCCTGGAACATCTTCCCCGCCCGGTCGAGGTATTGAAGAGAATCCGTGCTCTCCTGAAGCCGGGAGGAATACTGGTCATCGCCGTGCCCAATTTCGACAGTGTGCAGGCCCGGGTGTTCCGCAGCCGCTGGTACCACCTGGAAGTGCCACGTCATCTTTATCATTTTACTCCGGCGACGCTCCGGAAGGTCCTCGACGCCGAGGGGTTCGATGTGCTGGCGGAATATCAGCATTCTCCGGAGCACAACTGGGCCGGGATCCTCGGGAGTCTGTTCCCGCTTGTTGCTTCCAAAGGATCGTACGCGGGGCGCCTGGCGCGACTTGTTGCGGGCCGTCCGCTCGCCCGGGGTGCAGCCGCTATTGAAGCCGCGTTTCACCGCGGAGGGACGTTCACACTTGTTGCTGCGTCACGACAATAGTCAGACCATGAGCAATGCTCTCTCACATCCGGATGTATCCATAGTTTTCACGCAATGGAATGTCCGCGACATGCTGCGGGACTGCCTCCACTCNNCTGAGATGGTGCGCGCGGAATTCCCCGAAGTGATCCTGGCGGTCAACCCGATGAACATCGGGGTTGCAAAATCCTACAATAAGGGGGTCGCGCTCGCGAAGGGAAAATACGTCCAGATGTTGAATTCGGACATGGTGCTTGTAAACAATGCGATCAAAATCCTCCTCGATTTCCTGGAGAGCCATCCCGATGCCGGCGCATGCGCAGGGAAGCTGCGCAACCGGGACATGACGACACAGGTGTCCTTCGGGTCGTTTCCCGGTCTCCTTCAGGCCTTCTCTCAAGCTTTCGGCATGTCCCACGTCGTTCCATTCGTGCGCTGGCCGCAGATCGGTATCGTTCCCGAAGAGTCCATAACGGCTCCCATGGAGGCCCAGTATCTCTCAGGGGCGGACATGCTGATCAGGCGGGAGGTAATCACCACAATCGGATTCTTTGATGAACGCTACACGAGTTATTGTGAGGAAACGGATTTTTGCTACCGCATCCGGCACGACACACGCTGGCGATTGTATTATGTCCCCGCTGCTGAGATCGTTCATTTCGGCGGCCAGTCCTTCAGCAAGGTGCCGGAATACCGGCTCCGTCTGATGTACTCCGGGTACAACAAGTTCCTTACAAAACATCACGGGCGCATCTATGCGCTGGCAACCCGGCTGCTGTATGCGCTCCAGTTTGCGCGCCGATGGGCCGTGGCCCGGATCAGGTACATGTTTTCACCCGGTGATGACGGGCGCTGGACGATCACCGAGGCGGCCTGGCACGTGAAATACGCCCTCTTCCCGCAGGAAGGGCGAATCTAGAAAAACGAAGGAGGGACCGACGTCATGTCCGGCTCACTCATCAGGCGCCACCCGCTCCGGTTTCACGAGGACGACCGTGGCATCCGGTACAACGACATTTTTCCCGTAGGAGAAGGTGACGTCAACGCAACGATCGTCTATCCAGGGGCTCTGTCGGCGTGGCACCGGCACCAGTTCCAGGATGACTACCAGATCTGCGTGAAAGGGGCCCTCAAATTCGGTTTCTGCGACGCACCGGCCCATGAGAAGGGGGCGGTGGAATGGGTCTACTCATCGGAGCGGAGTGCCAAGGACGGCGCGCTTTTCATCCCGCGCGGCATCTGGCACGGATATTACAATTTCACGAATGAGCCCGCACTCGTGCTCTACTGGCTCACGGGGAAATACAACCCGGCCGACGAAGAGCGAATGACGGTCGAAGCAATGGGGTATGACTGGATGCGACGTGCAAAGTAGAATTCTTGTCACCGGCGGGGCCGGGCACCTCGCACGGGAGATCCTGAAGATGGACGGAGATGTCCTCGCGCCGTCACGAAAGGAGATGGACATCTCGTCATACGATGCGATCGAATCGTACTGCTCGGGCCGGAGCGTGTCGATCGTCATTCATGCGGCGGCAGTCACCAACAAGTTCAACCAGGACGCCGACGAGGGTTACCTGCTTTCCAACATCATCGGAACAGCAAACGTCGTGCTCTGGTGCAGTCGGCACAAGGCCCGGCTGGTGTATGTCTCCTCCGATTACGTCTACCCCGGGGAGAGGGGAGGGTATTCGGAACAGTCTCCGCTCCTGCCTGTCAACCGGTACGCGGCGTCCAAGCTTGGCGGCGAATGCTCCGTCGGCTTGCTCGCCGACAGCCTCATTGTGCGCACTTCATTTTACAGAGAACTGAACTTCGCCGAGGGGTGCACCGACCAGTATACTTCCCGTATGCCCATCGGCGAGGCGGCGGAAGCCATCTACCGGCTGGCGCTCCGGGATGACGTATCCGGCGTCATCAACGTCGGCAGCCCGGCGCCCCGGTCGATATTCGACATCGTCAAGAATGAATTCAATCACGACGTGCGCCCTGTCCGGCGCAGGGATATCGCGATCAGCTATGCCCTGCCGCACGATTCATCGATGGACACAACCCGGTTCAAAAACCTGATGACTGAAGCCACGACATCATCCAAGACTCAATCACGATGCAGGATATGCGGTTCGGGGTCGCTCGTCCGGTATCTCGACCTGGGATCGACCCCCCTGGCCAACTCGTACGTCACGGGCACAGACCTTTCTTCTCCTGAATTCACGGAGGAACTCGCGCTCCAGGTGTGCCCTGCATGCGGGTTGTCCCAGCTGACGAAGGTGGTTCACCCGGACCTGATGTTCAAGAACTACCTCTATGTCAGTTCAACGACGGCGACATTCAGGGAACACTGCGAAGAGCTGGCCGCGTCCTCCTCCCGCGTTGCCGGAGCGAACCCGGGAGACCTGGTGATGGATATTGCCAGCAACGACGGTTGCCTGCTCTCTAAGTTCCAGGATATCGGGATGCGCGTGGTAGGCATCGATCCTGCGGAGAACCTTGCGGCAGAAGCCAACGCCGCGGGGATCCGGACGGTGAACGCGTACTGGTCCCCGGCTATCGCGAAGGATGTCGCCGCTCGTTTCGGCAACCCCGCAGTGATTACGGCGACGAATGTCTTCGCACATGTCGACGATGTCCACGGATTTGTCGAGGGGGTCGTTTCCTGCATGGCCCGAGGGGGGATTTTCGTCATCGAATGCCCCTACGTACTCGACTTCATCGGAAAGAACGAGTTCGATACGGCCTATCACGAACATCTCTCATACATCGGCATCACTCCGCTTGTGAAGCTGATGAGCATGCATGGGATGGATGTCTTCGATGTGGAATATTTCGCAGACCTGCACGGCGGGACGATCCGGACGTATGTGTGCCGGCGGGGCGAACACGAGCGTACGGCGAGGGTGGCGGAGTACCTCGACCGCGAAAACGCGTTCGGTATCACAGCACTGGAGGCGTACCGCGCGTTCGCGGAGCGGGTCCTTCTCAACAAACGGCAGCTCCGGGAGCTGATCGATCGGGAGCTTGCCGCCGGAAAGGTCATCTGGGCGTACGGGGCCAGCGCCAAAGGGAACACCCTCGTGAATTTCTTCCAGATCAGCGGCCGCGATGTTCCGGTGGCGATCGATGACAACGCGAAGAAATGGGGCTATTACACGCCCGGAGCGCACATGCGCATCGCGGGTATCCAGGAACTGGACGGGAAGAGAGTGGACTACCTGCTCCTCCTCGCATGGAATTTCCAGAAAGAGATCATCGCGCGCTGCCAGGCGGCGCGTTATGCCGGCGGATTCATCCTCCCGGTTCCCGTGCCTGCCATTATCCCCGTCACCTCAGCAGGAGCACCACGCAAATGAAAGTCGTCGCCGTCACAGGATGTCTCGGATTCATGGGTTCTCACTTCACGCGCGCCTGCCTCCAGCGGGGCTGGAGGGTGTGGGGGATCGACAAGCAGACGTATGCCGCGCGGGCAGAGCATCTGGAAGAATTCCTGCGTTCGAAGTCGTTCAAGTTTACCGAAGCCGACATCGCGACAATGGACCACCTGTTTGAGGTTGACATCGTCTTCAATTTTGCGGCTGAAACGCACGTAGACAACAGTATCGTGGACAGCAAACGCTTCCTCCACACGAACATCATGGGGGTCGAAAACATCCTTGAGCTCGTCCGCGCCAAGCGCAACTACGAAATGCCCGTGCTGGTCCAGCTGAGCACCGACGAAGTGTACGGCGATCTGACCGCCGGGAACCACAGGGAGTCAGACCCGTTGAGGCCGAGCAACCCGTATTCCGCGAGCAAGGCGGCGGCCGACATGCTCATTCTCGGCTGGCACAGGACGCACGGCGTGCCCTTCATTATCGTCCGCCCGACAAACAACTACGGCATCGATCAGTATCCTGAAAAACTTATACCCAAGTCCGTCAAGTACCTCTCTCTCGGGAAGAAGATCCCTCTCCACGGAGACGGATCGTTCGTACGGAACTGGCTGCACGCAGACGATACGGCGTCGGCGATACTGCACATCGTGGATCGCGGCGAACGGAACGCGATCTACAACGTGTCCGGCAACTACGAAGCGCAGAACAAGGAAGTCGTCGGCAAGGTGCTCCGCTGTTATTTCGGAAAGGATGTTCCCCTCGAGGACTATGCTCAGCTCAATTACGTCAGGATGGGGGAGGACATACGCTATTCGCTGGATGATTCCCGCCTGCGGGACCTCGGCTGGAAGAATTCGAAGAATTTTGACGAAGAACTTGCCAGGATCGTGGACTATTACAAGAACAAGTTTACGTGGTGAACCTCGCGCTCCCGTTCTGTTCGGTAATCATCGTCAACTACAACGGGAAGCACCTTCTCCACGACTGTCTCACCGCCGTGCTCTCACAGGCATATGACCGTTTTGAGGTCATCGTTGTGGACAACGCCTCCACGGACGACAGCGCCGGGTACCTCGAAACGAATTTTCCTGCCGTCACGCTCGTCCGGTTGCCCGCAAACGCGGGTTTCGCCGGAGGGAACAACGAGGGGGTCCGGCACGCGCAGGGGGACCTGATTGTCCTGCTGAACAACGACACTATCGTTGCGGACGGCTGGCTGCAGGGGCTCGTCGATGCTGTTGGTCCCGCGCCGGTCGCCATCGCCGGTTCACTCATCAGGACGGAAGGGATCCCGGAGAAGTACTATGAGAAGAATGGTTCTCTCAATTTCCTCGGGCATAACATCATGAGGAAGTTCGACCGGTCCGAGAACACGTTCTTTGCGGGCGGAGCCTCTCTTATCTACAAGCGTGACATCCTCGGCACGCCCTTCGACGGCGAATACTTCCTTTACCTGGAGGACGTGTATCTGAGCCTGCGCGCCCGGTTTCTCGGGTACACCGTTACGCAGACCTCCGCGTCGCGCCTGCGGCATCTCGGGAGGGACACGACGCGCAGACAACAAGCTTCGCGTATGACGATGTATCAGGAGCGGAACAGGCTCCTGAATATGTTCCTCTTCTTCAGCATGCCGACGCTCCTGAAGCTCCTCCCGTTGTTCGCCATCAACGTCTGTGTGAAGCTCGCGGCCTCGCTCCTCGTTCGCCGCTATTCATTTACGGGACTCCTGCGGGCTTATCTGTGGCTTCTCGTCCACCCGGCAACGATCGCCGGCAAGCGCAGGGTATTGCGCGCCGCACGCCGTGTGCCGGAGGATACAGTCACTTCCTGGATGACGTCGGACCTCACAAACGCGGAGGCCGGGCCGGGGAAAGTCATCAACGCCTGTGCACACCTCTATTTCCGCCTGGCAGGTATTCGTACCCTTGAGGACATGCCGCAGGGTACACGATGATCTCCGTTATTCTCGTCCAGTACAACCATCCCGACCTGACAAAACGCGCGATCGAAACACTCAGGCTCCACAACCGTGGTGAACTGGAGATTATCGTCGTCGACAACGGATCCCCTGCCGCCGGCGTCCGTGCCGTCACGGAACAGATGAGCGGCTGCACGTTCATATTCAATTCCGCAAACGCGGGGTTCGGTGCAGCGAATAACAGAGGAGCACGCGCATCGCATGGCGATCTCCTCATGTTCCTTAATAACGACACGCTCGTTCGAACGGAAATACTGCCTCAGATCGAGTCGCATTTCGCANNGCCATGGTGGTCCGGAGGACAGTCTTCGAGGAGGTCGGTGGTTTCGATTATCGCTACTTCATGTACTTCGAGGATGTCGACCTGTGCGCACGCATTCTCGGCGCGGGGCACGAGATTCACTATCTCCCTGGCATCAGCGTGGAGCACCTGAGGGGCGGGAGCCAGCCCGGCGGCATCTCTCCCTCTGTTCAGATTGAGTACCGGCGCTCACAGCTTCTGTACTATTCCCTCCATGCTTCCATGGTGGATAATCTTCTTATCAGGGCGTACCTGGTTGGCAGGTTTCTTCCCCCCCGTGCCATGGGGAACCGGGACCAACGCACAGTAGCCTCTGCTGTCCTTTCGACAATCTTTTGGCCGACTGATGAACGTCGGCATTGATGCGCGGAAATACTTCGACTTCGGAATCGGGACGTACATCCGGAATCTCGCCGCCTTTTTTGACCGACAGGAGCAGGACAGATTTACGTACTTTGCGAGTCCGGCGGACGCCGGACTCATCGGGCGTACTCACCGGGGAAAGACCATCGTTAACCGCTCGGGTAAATATTCACTCGGTGAGCTCTTCTCGTTGTCATTCCAGGCAAACCGGGCGGGGATCTCGTTGTTCCACGCACCCCATTACACTCTCCCGTTCGGGCTGTCCATGCGCCGTGTCGTCACGATACACGATGTGATCCACCTCAGGTTCCCTGCGTATTTCTCGCCGGTCCAGCGCGCATATGCCAGGGTGATGATCGGACATGCCTGCAGGGCTGCGGACGCCGTCATCGTGGATTCAGAATTCGCCGGGAAGGAGCTTCTCCGGTGCATTCCCTGTCCGCAGGAGAAAATCCGCGTGATCCCGCTCGGCGTGTCAGANNAATGTCTCCGCCCTCATCAGATCAATTGCCGGTCTCAGGGACCGGACGGACGTGCAGTTCGTTTGCGTGGGGGAGAGGGTCGAGGAGGAAGCCGCACTGCACTCGCTCTGCGTAAGCGCCGGGATCGGTGAACGGGTGCGGAGCCTGGGGTGGCTTCCCGAGGCGGACCTGATCGCCGCGTACGGCGCGGCTACAGCGCTTGTGATGCCATCATTGTATGAGGGATTCGGATTCCCGGTACTGGAAGCAATGGCGTGCGGCACGCCGGTGATCGGGTCGAACGCCGCGTCGATACCGGAAGTGATGGGGGACGCCGGCATCCTCGTTGATCCATCGGTGGAGGGGGAACTGGCCAGTGCGATACAATCGGTCCTGGCTGATCCCCGGCTCAGGCAGTCGTTGCGGGAGAAGGGGCTCCGGAGGGCGAAGCTCTTTACATGGAAACGGTGTGCAGAAGAGACGCTAAACGTTTACAGGTCGCTCGTATGAAACTTGGCGTGTTCGGCGGGACATTCGACCCGGTGCATCACGGGCACCTCATCGTCGCCGAGTACGTCCGCGAGCGTATCGGACTTGACCGTGTTTTGTTCATACCGACGCTGATCTCTCCGCACAAAGCGGACGCTCCCGTCACCTCCCCGGCCCATCGTCTGGCGATGCTCCGGGAAGGGATCAAATTCAACCCTTTTTTCCAGGTCTCGGATATCGAGATTGAAAGGGGAGGGGTTTCGTATACCATCGATACACTCCGCCAGATGGGAGAAGAAGGCGCAACAGACGAGTTCTTCCTTCTCATCGGGGCGGACAATCTGATGGAATTCCGGTCCTGGAAGGAACCCGGTGAGATTGTGAAGAGGGCGAAGCTGGTCGTCATGAACCGGCCCGGATTCGCCGGTGCCCCCGCCGACCCGTTACTGCCAGGAGACATCATTCAGTGCCCGGTACCATCCATTGATATCTCCGCGACCGAAATCCGCCACAGGGTGCAGAAGGGACTCCCGATAAGTTATCTTGTTCCTCCTTCGGTTGCCCGGTACATCGACCGCCACAGACTCTACCGCCAGGTCTGAACTGACCATCCCCTGCAGGGAGCAGCCTACGGAGACCGGCAGACCCAGAGAGTCCCCGAGCAATGTAGCCAGGGGGAGAGGAAGTTCAGCGTGGCATTCAGAATGTTGCCGGCAGTATTGAGCTGCCACCGGCGTTGGGGATCCTGGAGGAAACGGGAATCCGCGTACAACCCCATGTTCATCGGTGAGCGAAAGTCGTCGGGTGCGCGGTCCACGATCACAAACCCCGCTTCCTGTAGCCGCGCTTCAAACTGCCGGCGTGAATACCGGTATTCTTCAAACTCCAGCTCAACTCCTTTGATTCTGCGATAGAATGTCTGGGCGCTCTTTATTCTGTTGAAGAGGGCAATGCGCATGAAATTCTGGGTCGGCACGGTGACGAGAAACAGTCCTCCCGCCTTGAGGATCCGGCGAACCTCCGCAAGCGCCACCCGGGGCCCGTCCTCAAAATGCTCAATGACGCCGAGCGAGATCACTGCTTCGAATGAGCGGTCGGGGTAGCCGGTCTGGAGAACGTTCCCGTATTCGATCGGAACATCAGGATCGAACGCTTTTGCGGAAGCGATTTCCGTGCGGGCAAGATCCATGCCGACAACGTCATAGCCCCGGCGCCGCAGGTAGAACACCCAGCGCCCCCGTCCCGCACCAGCCTCAAGGATTCTCCCCCCGCGCGGGAGGTACTTCATGAATGCAGGCTCGAGAGTCTGCTGTGCGCAGAGGCCGATGTCGGCTTCGAGGTCGCCGGAACCCCCGACTTGTCCAAGCGCTTCACGCGATTTCGAGAGAGCCGCGGGGGCGTACCGCTTGTATACCCTTCCCATCCCTTTCATACGCCGGTGACCAGAAGTTGATGACCTGTGTCCACGCGCCCCGGTTCAGGTGGGACACGCGCGGGAGTTGCCTGTTTCTGCATAAAGGTAACACAGGAGCTGACGAGATTCAAGTAGACGGATCCCTCCCCGGAAGCCGGCCTGACCGCCGCGACAGCGGACTCGCCACGTGGTACCAGAATTGATTGCTTGATTGGGTTCCGGGTTTTCATTATCATGGGGCGGGAGGGGAGGCGGCAGCCTTTTGCATCAGGAGATACAACGCCCTCGTAGCTCAGTATGGATAGAGCGACGGTTTCCTAAACCGCAGGTCGCGTGTTCGACTCACGCCGAGGGCACATCCCAATGACAAAGGCCCGGAATTTCCGGGCCTTTGCCGTCTCTGGATCGATTCGAAGAAACTGTTGAGGATGGCCGGGCGATCGCGCGTTCCTGGTCGGCGGCTACCGGGCGCTGCCGGCGAACAAGGGGGTATGCGCCTGCTGGTGGCACATCTTGAAGGATTCCTCGCAGGCGAGACAGATTCGTTTCGCCGGGTCTTCTTCCAGGTCAGCACGACTGAGAGGCCGTTTGCACCCGATGCAGTACCCATAGGTACCGCTTTCGACTCTCGCCAGGGCTTCCCGCAGCTCTCCGAGCCTGTGGTCGCTTTTGTACGAAAGGACGATGTCGATCTCCCGGTCTGAGATCTGGCCGCTCACAAACGAATCTGCGGGCCTCTCGAAATCGTAGTTGAGTTTGAGGTATTCAAATAGGTTGGAAAGGATGACGCGCCGCATTGTGAGGTTTCTCGCTTCCATTTGTCCCTCCCGTGGTTCCATGGAACCGATTGCTCTAACTCCCGCCCGGAATCGGCGGNNTATCATTGTCAATAGGTTTTTGCGAATAATTATAAAAACATCGCAATCTATTCCCAGATGCCATTACATGAATTCCAGATATGGATCGCAAATTACGGGTACGCGGCGCTCTATGTCCTCCTCGTGCTCGGAATTGTCGGCCTTCCCGTGCCGGATGAAACGCTCCTCACGCTGACCGGCTACATGGTGTTCAACGGGACGCTCCACTTCGTACCGAGCTTCACATGGGCCTTCCTCGGGACGGTGTCCGGCATCACTATCAGTTACTCCATCGGAAGGATAGGTGGCTCGCGCTTCCTTCACAGGTTTGGTGGACGGCTGCACATCAGACCCGAATCGATCGATCGCGTCCATACATGGTTCAACAAGTGGGGACACTGGTCGTTGACGATAGGATACTTCGTTCCGGGGATCCGTCATGTGATCGCGATCGTGGCCGGAACCTCGGGGCTTGAATACCGGACGTTCGCGCTGTTTGCATACACCGGGGCGTTTTTCTGGACCGCGATCTTTATCACTGCCGGGTATTATCTGGGGGAACGGTGGCAGGCGTTCCCTCAGACGATGACGAATGCCGCATTCTGGGTTCTCGGGGCAGCGCTGTCGGGCGCAGTCGCCTTCTGGGCGATCCGCGCGTACCGGAGAAGGAGAGGAGGATGAGTTTACGCCTTCGCAGAGTCCCGTGCGAGATTTGGAGCTTTCCCGAGGAGTCCCTTCCGGCCGGGCGCTCGCCTTGGAATTCTGATCATGGAGCACATTCCTCCATGGAGTACATTTCTAAAAGAGACTGAGTCTCACGTAACGCTGGGGATTCTCCCGGAGGTCTTTCACAAGAAGGTTCAGATTCATCGACAGGGAATCCATATGATTGTACAGGCGCTCATCCTGGACCAGTTTTCCCAGCGTCCCTTCTCCATTCTTGATCTTTGCAAGGACGCTGTTGAGGGATTCGGTGGTCGTTTCGAGCTTCATCGAGACACGCTCCATATTGCGTGACCATTGCGCAAATGATGTCACGCTCGTGTCGATGTTCAACCGTTCGGCCACCGCAATTGTGTCAAGGGTCCGGGCGAATCTGGCAAGATCGCGCGAAAATGCAGAGACGTCTGCAAAACTGGCGTCGGCACTCTTACCGCCGGCGTGTATGACCTCGTCCAGCCGGGTCGATGAGCGCTCAAGATCGAACACGATCTTCTGAATCCGTTTTCGCGTCGGCTCGTCAAATGTGGAATTGACATTCTCGAGGATCCCCAGCACGTTCGAAGTGATGGGGGAGAGTGTTGCCGTCAGCTCGGAGAGATCCGCTTCGTACATCCCCGCAAGGGAGTCCCCGTTCGCAAGCATGAGCGTGTCCACCCCGGGGGCAATCTCTATAAATTTTCCCCCCATGATAGTCTCGCTCTTCAGAATNNCCCACCATCGTCATCGATCCGACGCGCCCGATCGACAGCCCGGCGACCGTCACAACGTCTCCCTCTTTCAGACCGTTGACGTTGCGGTAGAACACTGTGAGTGCATACTGTTTGGAGCGAAGGTCGATGCCGCGCAGGTACACGATGCCGGCGATGAATATCACGGCGGCCGCCAGCACACCCACACCGATCCGGGCTTCGTTGCTCCATTTCATGTCAGTCGCGTCCTTGAAGTTGAGAGGGAACTGCTGATGTATTTCCGGACATCGTCGTCAGTACTGTTCTCGATCTCCGTGCGAGTACCGGTCATGAGCGTCTTTCCGCCGTCCAGGATGGCGAACCGGTCGCCGACGACGAATGCACTGTGAATATCATGCGTCACAACGATGGAGGTCACGCCGAGCTTCGTCCGCAGGTCGTTGATAAGCACGTTGATCTCGTCGGCGGTTTCCATGTCCAGTCCAGTCGTCGGTTCATCATAGAGCATATACCGGGGGCTCGGGACGATCGCCCTGGCCAGACCNNCCCGACGACGTCGAGTGCGTAGCTGACGCGGTCGGCGATCTCTGTCTCGTTCAGCTCGAGTTGGTGCGTCGCCCGCCCCCTGCGAAGGGCGAGCGCAACGTTTTCCCCGACGGTGAGGGAGTCAAACAGAGCAGCCCCCTGGAAAAGGAAGCCAAATTTAAAACGGAGTTCCCGCAGCCTGGGGTAGGTCATCGAAAGCACGTCGCTCCCGTCCACGCTTATGGATCCGGCATCCGGCTTGAGGAGGCCGAGGATGATCTTCAACATGACGCTCTTACCCCCTCCGCTCCTCCCCAGAACGACAAGGGTCTCCCTGTCCCGGACGTCGATGCTCACGCCGCGAAGTATCGGCCGTTCGTCAAAGCTCTTCCAGATATCCCGGATCGTTATCATTCAGAGCAAGGTCGAGGCGAGTATGAAATCGAGGATCACGACGGCAAGGCATGTGAGCACCACGGTGGACATCGTCGCCTTCCCCACCCCTGCCGAACCCCCGGCGACATAGTAGCCCTGATAGGAGGCGATGGAAGTGATCGTATAACCGAAAATCGTCGCTTTCGTCAGCCCGAACAGCGCATCGCGAGTAAGGAACGAGGACTTCATCCCGGCCACGAACGCCCCTGCAGGGATGTGAGCGACGATCACGGCGCCGAAAAGGCCGCCGAGAACCGCGAGGAGATCTCCGAACACCACAAGCACGGGGAACATCACCACCCCCGCGAGTATGCGCGGGGTGATGAGGAACGAGACCGAATCGAAACCCATTGCTTCCAGTGCGTCCACCTGCTCCGTGACGCGCATAGACCCGATCTCCGCTGTGATCGTAGCGCCGACTTTTCCGGCCAGCACGAGCGCGGTCAGGAGCGGCGTGAGCTCGAGCAGAACGGATTTGATGACAAGCCCGCCGACAACCGACCTCGGAATCCACGAATAGAGCTGGTAGGCCGACTGGACCGCCGTCACCATGCCGACGAATGTCGACACGAATATGACGATTGGAATGGAATCGTTGCCAATCTGGACCATCTGGCTGAAGAAATTCGTGCTTGATTCCCTGGCGTTCCGGAGGTTCCTGACCATCCACCAGATGAGGCCGAAATACAACCCCAGATGCTCGAGAAAAGAAATCGTGTGGCGGCCGATTGCATCGAATACAAGGGGGCCCCGGGTGCGCGGTGCACTGACTGCGGGTGTGGCGACTTCCATTGGGTCGGCCGAAAGAAGCATCAGGTTCATGACAGGCGAAAACCGCTTGATTTATAATGAATGGAATAGGAACCCGAGATGCAAACAGGCAGCGAGCCGGCTTGCATTAGTATCAAATTAATTCTATATTTATAATATTACTTTCACAAAGGAGATTCCATGGAAAACCAGGTAGACGAACTCGTCCGTTTCTTTAAGGCCCTCGCCGAGCCGAACCGACTCAGGATCATCGGCCTGCTCGCGCAGAAGCCGCAATCGGTGGAACAGCTCGCCTCGATACTCCGGGTCGGCGAATCGACGGTCTCCCACCATCTCTCAAAACTCGGAGAGGCAGGTCTGGTCTCTGCCCGCGCCGAAGGCTATTACAGCATCTACGCGCTTCATACGGGGGCGCTCGCCGGAATGGCGAAAAAAATACTTCACGAAGAAACCCTGCCGGGACTCGTACTCGGAATGGACGTGGATTCATATGACCGGAAAGTCCTGGCGACGTTCTCCGATGCGAACGGCCGGATCAAGGCCTTTCCGGTTCAGGAGAAGAAGTTTCTTGTCATACTCAGGCACATACTGGAAGAATTTGAAAGCGGGATGAAGTACTCCGAGAAGCGCGTGAACCAGATCCTCGCGCGATACAGTGCGGATACCGCGACACTCCGCCGTTCGATGGTGGAACATGGTTTCATGGAAAGGGAAGGGGGAGGCGGGAACTACTGGCGCGTGGAGAAGAAGACACAGCCTCACATTGAGGGCGAACCGGATCCGGCACGATGAAGCGAATGAGCAGCCGGTCCCCCGTCTTCGGGGCCGCCTGCCGTCAAGAGATCGGCCCGGACGGCGTCGTAGTCTGGATTCTCTTCCCGTTTATTCGTATCTTTCGCCATTCGCGATCGACAACCGCCACAGAACATTGCACTTCATGCGCCTGAGTCAGAGTTTTATTCCCACAGTCAAAGAGATTCCCGCTGATGCCGCCATCCCGAGCCACCAGCTGATGATCCGTGCTGGAATGGTGCGAGCGCTGGCGGCTGGAGTCTACGTATATCTTCCTCTCGGGCAGAAAGTGATCGCAAAGGTCACCCGGATCGTCCGGGAGGAAATGGACCGGATCGGCGGACAGGAATTCATCCTCCCTGCGCTGAGTCCGATCGAGCTCTGGGAACAGACCGGCAGGGTCAAGGCGTTCGGCGACACCCTCTTCCACGTGAAGAACCGCCCCCTGGTCCTGGCGCCGACGCACGAGGAAGTCATCTGCTGGCTCGCGAAGAACCACATCTCTTCGTATAAGGAGATGCCGCAGATCTGGTACCAGATCCAGACAAAATTCCGGAACGAACCCCGCCCCCGTTCCGGCGTCCTCCGCGGACGCCAGTTCATGATGAAAGACAGCTACAGCCTTGACCGCTCATGGGAAGGGCTGGACCGGGCATACGACCTCCATGCGGAAGCGTACAAGAAGATTTTTACCAGGTGCGGGCTTCGTTTCTTCGTCGTGGGCGCCTCCAGTGGAGCGATGGGGGGGACCGGCTCCCAGGAATTCATGATGGAGTCTCTTTCCGGAGAAGATGTCATCGCCCTCTCGGAGGACGGCTCGTACGCCGCAAATCTCGAAGTGGCCGGTTCGCTCGTCCCCGGCGCGGCGCGCGTCCCGGGCGATGCGCAGATTGAAGAGATACACACTCCCGGAGTCAAGACCATTGATGCGCTCGCGGCATTCCTGCACGTGGATCCGAGTCGCCTGGCAAAATCCGTCGTGTACTGGGGAGGGGACAGGCCGGTGCTCGTCCTGATGATGGGAAACGATGCGCTGAACGAGTCGAAGCTCATGTCGGTCCTCGGTGTTGATGTCCGCCCGATTGAAGGGGAGAAGCTGCAGGATCTGACAGGTGCCGACGGTGGATCGATCGGTCCGGTCGGACTCAAAGGCTTCACGATACTGGCAGACAACCGTCTGAAGGGGGCCAACGGACTCATCAGCGGCGCGAACAGAAACGACTACCATATCAGAAACATCGACCTCGAGCGGGATTGCGCGGTCGACGGGTACCACGACCTGCGCACGGTTCAGGAAGGAGAGACGTCCCCGAACGACGGAGGGAGGCTGAGGATCGTTCGGGGGATCGAACTGGGGCATATCTTCAAGCTCGGGACGAAATATTCCGATGCCCTCGGTGCGAAGTTTCTCGACGAAAACGGGAAAGAATTCCCCGTGATCATGGGAAGCTACGGGATCGGCATCGACAGAATCATCGCGTGCCACATCGAACAGAACCACGACGAGAACGGCATCATCTGGGAGAGGGCCATCGCCCCCTTTGACGTCCATCTCATTGCGGTGGGCGCCCGGAGCGCCCAGGTGACGGAAACGGCCGAAGCCCTCTACGGCGAGCTCGGGGGCAAAGGGGTGGATGTTCTCTACGACGACCGAAAAGAGACGAGCCCCGGGTTCAAGTTCAAAGACGCTGATCTTCTCGGCATGCCATACCAGGTGATCGTGGGAGAAAAGAACCTCGCCAACGGCAACATCGAGATCAAGGAACGGAAGACAGGAAAGCGGACGATCGTCCCAAAAGGAGAGTTGCTGGAAACAGTCATGGGGTTGATTACTTCATAGGAACCGGCATGGAAGCAGTAAAGATACTCGTCAACGGCGAATGGCGCCAGACGAGCATCAGGAGAAAGGTGTTCAATCCGTTCGACAACAGGGCGGTGAGCGAAGTCTGCCAGGCGAGCTCCCGCGACATCGACGATGCCATACGGTCCGCTGAAGCGGCGTTTCACCTGACCAGAAACCTTTCTCCGTACGAACGGGGCGCCGCACTGGAGTCTGTTTCCCGCGCACTCGCGGAGAGGAAAGAGGAGTTTTCCCAGCTCATCACCGAGGAGACGGGAAAGCCCATCTCCTATTCCCGTTCCGAAGCTGAACGGGCGGTGTTCACGATCGCGACATCTGCGGAGGAGGCCAGGAGGATCGAGGGACAGGTGCTCCCGCTCGACGTCATGCCGCAGCCCGGAATCCGTTCCGCCATCATCCGCCGGTTTCCGCTCGGAGTCATCGGCGCAATAACTCCGTTCAACTATCCGCTCAACCTTGTTGCGCACAAGCTCGGTCCGGCCATAGCCGCGGGGAACACCGTCGTGCTGAAACCTTCATCCAACGCACCCCGGACCGCCCTCCTGTTCGCCGAACTCTTCGCGGGGACCACGCTTCCGCCGGGTGCAATCAATGTCGTACCCTGCATGGGAGGCGAAATAGAACAACTCATTACAGATAAACGGGTTAAGCTCATCAGCTTCACGGGGAGTCCGGTGGTCGGATGGGGGATTAAGGCCCGATCGGGGAAGAAGAAAGTCCTTCTCGAGCTGGGGGGAAACGCGGGAGTCATTGTCTGCGCGGACGCCAACGTCGACCAGGCGTTGAGAAGCATTGTGCAGGGCGCATTTGGGAATGCGGGTCAATCATGCATATCGGTGCAACGAATCTACGTGCATGAGTCTATTGCGGAGGTCTTTACCGATCAGCTCGTCAAGCTCGCCCGATCGGTTGCCGTCGGTGATCCGGCCAATCCTCGCACAGTGGTGGGCCCGATGATCGACGAACAGGCTGCGCGGAAGGTCGAATCATGGATTCTGGAAGCAAAGGAGGCGGGAGCACGCGTCCTTTGCGGCGGGGGAAGAACCGGAGCAGTCCTGGAACCGACGGTGCTCGTTGATGTGGCTCCGGAGATGAAAGTGAGCTGCCAGGAAGCATTTGCGCCAGTCGTGACGGTAGACCGGTTTTCGGAGTTCAGAGACGCCGTGGAGCATGTCAATTCGTCCGCCTATGGCTTGCAGGCCGGGATATTCACGAACAGCGCCTCAGACATGTTCTACGCTTACCGCGAACTCGAAGTGGGGGGGGTTATTATCAATGATGCCTCTTCNNGTGCTTGCACCATCCACCTTGAAACGTGGCATGAGACGCCGGATTTCCGCCAGTCCTTTCCGTTGCACAAGATGTTCATAAGTAGGTCCCGCCTGCTCTTGATTTTTCCATGTGGCTTCTCTAGAATGACGTTCATCACCTGAGCCCCGATGCCACAATTCGTCCATCTGCACAACCACTCGCACTACAGTCTCCTGGATGCAGCCTGCCGCATCGAGGACCTTGTCCATGCCGCAGTCGAGGATGGCATGCCTGCCGTTGCGTTGACGGACCATGGGGTCCTTTTCGGGGCGGTTGAGTTTTATAAGAAGGCGACGAAGGCCGGAATCAAGCCGATCATCGGCGTGGAAGCCTACATTGTGACAAAAGGGAGCCGGTTTGAAAAATCGCGCCAGGAAACTGAGTCGGGGGGGAAGCGCGCGAGCTACCATCATATCGTCCTCCTCGCCAAGAACGAGAGCGGCTACAGAAACCTCCTCAAACTCACCACGATCGCTCACCTCGAAGGGTTTTACTACAAACCCCGGATCGACACCGATGCGCTCCGGGAGCACAGCGACGGGATCATCGCCCTTTCGGCCTGCGCCGGCGGCGTGGTGTCGGCACATCTTGCTTCCGGGAGGGATGATGAGGCCTACGAAGCAGCCCGTATTTACAAGGACATATTCGGGGAAGACTTCTATATCGAGATCCAGAACCATGGAATCGATCGGGAGAAGACGGTGCGCGAGAAGGCGCCACAGCTCGCCCGTGACCTCGGCCTGAAGCTCATCTGCACGAATGATGTCCATTATCTGAAACACGAACACGCGCTCGCCCACAACATCATGCTGCTGATCCCCGATGCGAGCAGCACAAACACTCCCGACTACACGCAGTTCCGCTACCAGACCGATCAAGCATACTTCAGGACCACCGCGGAGATGCATGAGCTGTTCAAGGATTATCCTGAAGCTCTTCAATCAACACTTGAGGTAGCGGAAAAATGCCACCTTAAGCTCGAACTCGGCCGGAACCACATGCCGCAGTTTCCGATCCCGGAGAGTGCCGGGGCCGCGACTCTCGACCAGCATTTTGAGGCACTTACCCGGGAAGGGTTCGCGCGCAGGTATCCGGGAGCAGACAAACCGCTGATCGAGAGGCTGGAGCACGAAATTGCGGTCATACAGAGGATGGGCTATGCGGGATATTTCCTTATTGTTCAGGATTTCATCCGCGCGGCGCGCGCTATGGGTGTGTACGTCGGTCCAGGCCGTGGAAGCGCGGCCGGGAGCGTGGCGTCCTATTCGCTCGGCATCACGAATGTCGACCCGATCAAGTACGACCTCCTGTTTGAGAGGTTTCTGAACCCTGACCGGATAAGCATGCCGGACATCGACGTTGATTTTTCCGACAGCAAGCGGGAGCTGGTGATACGATACGTGCGGGAGAAATACGGTCAGGACTCCGTGTCGCAGATCATCACCTTCGGAACGCTCTCCTCGCGTGCCGTCCTCAAGGACGTGGGCCGGGTGCTCGGCATCCCTCTCAGCACCCTCGAGTCGATCACGAAGCAGATCCCGGTTGAGCAGGGGAAGGTCCGCCCCCTGGCCGAAGCGCTGGAAACCGTCCCGGACCTGAAATGGGTCGCAGAGAGCACCGATCCCAGAATCCGGACGCTGATCGATGCCTCGCTGGTCCTCGAAGGGATGAACCGCAATGCCGGGATGCATGCCGCGGGCGTGGTGATCGCCCCGGGGAACATCAGCGATTTCGTCCCTCTCTACAAGACACCCCAGACCGAGGTCATGACGCAGTACAACATGAAGGACCTCGAAAGCACCGGCCTCCTCAAGATGGATTTCCTGGGGCTCCGCACTCTCTCCGTGTTTGAAAGCTGTCTCCGGCTGGTCCGGGAGAACCACGGTGTGACCATCGACCTGGACGCCATACCGGAGGACGACCCCGGCACTTTCGAACTGTTCGCGCGAGGCGAGACCGTGGCGGTGTTTCAGTTCGAAAGCTCCGGAATGGCCGACTGGCTCAGGAAGCTGAAGCCCACCACGATTTCCGACCTCGTGGCCATGAACGCGCTGTACCGCCCGGGACCGATGGAGATGATCGGCGATTTCATCGCCCGCAAGCACGGGACGCAGAAGATCACCTACATTCATCCGAAACTCGAGTCGATCCTCAACGAGACGTACGGGATCATCGTGTACCAGGAACAGGTCATGAAGATCGCGAGCGAAATCGCCGGGTTCACGCTTGCGAAGGCCGACCTGATGCGCCGCGCCATGGGGAAGAAAGACAAAGTCCTGATGGCGGCGATGAAGAAGGAGTTCATCGACGGGGCGGCGGGGCTCGGGACGGCGAAGGTCCTGGCCGGCGAGATATTCGACCTGATCGAAAAATTCGCGTCATACGGATTCAACAAGTCTCACAGCGTCGCCTACTCCATTATCGCCTACCAGACGGCATATCTCAAATCCCACTATCCCGCGGAGTTCATGGCGGCGACGCTCTCCTCGGAAATCGGGAGCACGGAGAAGATCGTCAAGCTCATCGACGACTGCCGGAAGATGGGAATCGAGGTTCTTCCTCCCGACGTCAACGAGAGCGGCCTCGATTTCAAAGTGGTGGACGGCAGGATCCGGTTCGGGCTCTGCGCAATCAAGAATGTGGGGGAGAGCGCGATCGACACCGTCATCAAGGCGCGGGCAGAGAAGGGATCATTCGAAAACCTGTTCGACTTCTGCAGCGATGTCGACCTCCGGCTCGTCAACAAAAAATGCCTGGAGAGCCTCGTNNTTCGGGCAGGCCTGCCAGGCAAGGGAACTCGACGGGCAGTCGAGCCTGTTTGACACCGGAGGAGGAGGGAGGGCACAGGTGCAGTTCCCGGCCCTGACGGCTGCTCCCCCCTGGCCGGAATCGGAGAAACTGGCTCGCGAGAAGTCGGTGCTCGGTTTCTTTGTGTCCGGGCACCCGCTGCTCAGATACGAGCAGGAGATCAAGGAGTTCGCCACCGTGAGGTTGGGGGACATCTCGGGATTCCGCAACAACAGCACGGTGCGCGCCTGCGGGATCGTCACGTCCGTCAAGAAAAAGATCGACAAGCGGAACAACACGATGGCGTTCATCGGGCTCGAGGATTTTACCGGAAAAGGGGAGTGCATCGTCTTCTCGGACCCATATGCGAAATACCAGCCGATGCTCCAGCCGGATGCGATGGTCATGGTCATCGGCAAGGGTGAAGCGAACGGCGACATGTTGAAGATCATCGTCAACGAGGTCCACCCCATGGACAAGGTCCGTGAGAAGTTTACGAAGGGAATCATCCTTTCGATCGACCTGGACGACATCAAGGAGAACACCATCGTACGCCTCCGGCAGGTCATGGAGGAGCACAGGGGAAATTGCCCGTGCTATTTCAGCGTGAAAAACGCCCATTCGACAACGATGTTTCAGACCCGGCGGTTCAGCGTGGACGCCTCGGGGATGTTCGTCGAAGAAGTCCGGCAGATGCTCGGGCCTCACAGTATCCGGTTCACAAGCCAGTAGGGCAGAACCCATTCCCACAATGACGTGCCGGCGGCCGGACGGCCTCAGGCACAAGGAAGGAGCCGTCATGAAGCCGATTGAAATCACCGATGCAAATTTTCAGAAGGAGGTTCTCGAGTCGTCAGTCCCGGTCCTTGTTGATTTCTGGGCCGTCTGGTGCGGACCCTGTAAAATGATAGCACCGGTGGTGGAGGAGATAGCCAGCGAGTACGACGGAAAACTCAAGGTGGGGAAGGTGGACGTCGACAACAATCCTGAGGTGCCTCTCAAATTCGGCATCCGCAGCATTCCGACGCTGATGATCTTCAAGGGGGGAAAGGTTGTGGAGCAGATTATCGGTGCGGTCCCGAAGCGGAATCTCCTCGACAAAGTCACACCGCACCTTATCGCCGGGTGACGCTCTCCCGCCGCACCTTGGCCCGTCAGGCCCTTTTCTTTCGCCTGAACTTCGCGTGCATGGGCCTGCGGGCGGGACCCGGTACCCGGACGGGCTTGCGCGGGGCGGACCGGGCGGCAGTGACCGCCCGCCCGGATGATTCTCCGGCCTTCGCAATGAATACCTGTCCGTGGGAGACCTGGATGTAGCTGAATTTTGACGCCCGGGCAGGGGGGGTACCCCATGCAGGGTGCGTGATGTCGTCCATCCCCGCTTCGTCCACAAGCTGTTTCACGAAACCCACAAGCCCGTACATGTGACTCCGGAATCTCATCCTGACGAGACGGTTCATCACCGCATGGACGACTCTCTTCAGCGAGGGGCGGCGGACGACTGAGGGCCGGGCAACCACCTTTTCAACAAAAGGACGGAGCCGGGAACGGAACGAAGTGACCGGCCCGGGAGGGACATACGCCTTCCCGTCAGGGGTCCCACGCATGTATCCCGTTCCCCAATCCTCGATGACATACAGTCCTCCCGGCTTCAGGTGCCTGTCAAACAGGTGCCAGAAACTCACGGCAGTGAACTCTCCGATGTGAGAACAATCGTCGATAATGATGTCAAAACCTTCCGGTGCCGTTTCCCTGCGCACGCGGTCGAGCAGAGCGGTGTCCTGCTGCAGTCCCTGATAAACGTGAATGCGTCCCGTCGGATCGTCAAGATGGACCGGCGAAATGTCGATCCCCGCAATCGTTCCATGCTGGAAATAATCCCGCCACAGTTCAAGGGACCCCCCCTGGCTGATCCCGAGTTCGAGGAGGTGGATCTTTTTTCCGGCAAGCGAACCGAAGAGCCGCTCGTAGTTGCGGAAATAAACGTCAAACGACGGCTTGTCGGTGTTGTAGGGGAGGGGGTTTATTGTTTTTCCCATCGTTCCTTGCAATTAGTCCCGCGTTGGAGGTCCAAACAAAACGGTCAGGGGGTCCGGGTACTCCCCTGAGCGAGAGCGTCGACCGAAGCGGCGTCCTGGTTGCGCCAGGAGGCGATTTGATCAACGATCATGCCACGCACCTGGTCCCTCAGCCCGGCCACATCCGCGGATGTCAGCCCGTCCGTCTCCACCGGGGGAAGGACGCGGAGGAGGATCTCAAGGGGCGGACCAAATTTCCAGCTCCGTTTCGGGAGACAGTCCCTGGATCCCTCGATGACGACCGGGAGCACCGGGACCCCCGCCTTGATCGCGAGGTGGAACGCCCCCTCGTTGAATTTCCAGACCCGGCCGTCCGGTGAACGGGTCCCCTCGGGGAAGAACATCACCGAGCATTTGAGCTGAAGACAGCGGTTCGCGGCCAGAAGCATTCGCGCGCCGCTCCGCCGGTCGGAGCGGTCGACGGGGATATCCCCTGCCAGCCTCATCATCCACCCGACGAACGGGATACTGAACAATTCGGCCTTTCCAATCCACTTCATCTCCCAGGGGAGGTGGGAGATGATCGGGATATCCGCCAGCGACTGGTGGTTGCTTACCACGACGTACGGACGTCGCGGGTTTCCGATCTTCTCCCCGTCACGGTGAACGCGCCAGGAGGGGTTGACCTTCACCATGGCGACGCCAAGCCGTCTGAACCACCTGCCGGTCGTGTACCGCGCCGGGTCCGGATCGAGGAGGCGGATGAGGGCAAGGAGGGGAAGCCAGGCCACGACGAGTCCGGCGACGGCCCCCCAGACCCAGAGCGAGCGAAGTGTTGAGGTCATCACGGCCCAAATGTACCAAATTCCGGCCTCTTTTCCCACACCAGCCGGAGTGCTTGAGAGTGTCGCAGCGCAGAAGCAGTGATCGCTCCACCGCCATCGCTCCCGGACCATGCGCGTTGGATTTCACTCAGTCGCTCCATATATTGCGGCGACCATCAACCCAGGAGGATGAATGCCCCGGTCAGTCCACTCCGCCCCGCTGCTGCTGGCAGCGCTGATGCTCATGGCGGGCATCAGCGCTTCCCGCAGTTTAGCGCAGCAGCCGCCACGTAGACATTTCGGAGCCCCGGGCACATTCGAGCTCGGAGGAAGCATGACGTTCGCCGCCTCGCAGCCGGTTCTCGCAGGCACGACGGGAAGCTGGGTCTACGATCTGTCCCTCCTTCCGTACGCGGGGTATTTCGTCATCGACGGACTTGAGATGGGAATCAATCCTGCTGGAATCAATGTGCACAGCTCCGGGGATACCACCGCCGTGCAGCTCAGGATCCTGTTTGCGCCGGCGTACAATTTTCACACGGCAACCGTGGTGACGCCGTTCATCGAGGGACTTGCGGGGATCACGTCCGCTTCGTTGATACGCCCGGGATCGACAACGAACGTTTCGGGATTCACGTTCGGCGGGAGAGCGGGAATCAAAGCCGCTCTCATCGAGAGGGGGATGCTCAACATCGGCATCCAGTTCCTTCGGATCACTCTCAACCCCTCCGGGGCAGGCTCCAGGAACGGCTTGAACGAGCTCTCGGTCTCCGCAGGCTGGACGGTATGGCTGTAGCGGGATAAACGATCGCGCCGCCCTCAGACGGGACTTTCAGCCGCGCCTGAGAGCGGCGGAACTGTCAGCGCCGGGGAGATGCAGCGCGTATCTCCGGCGGGCAGCCGGCTTCGAACTTCTTGAAGTTCTCGATGAATCTCGACGCGAGCTCTCTGTAGCGCTGCATGTACGCGGCTTTATCCGGCCACGAGTCCCCGGGATTCAGCACATGTGAGGGGACGTCGTCGCAGGACTGAGGGACGGAAAACCCGAAGACCGGATCCGTGGCAAACTTCACATCCAGGAGCTTCCCTCCCAGCGCCGCGTTGAGAAGCGCTCTCGTGTACCGTATACTGATACGCTTGCCGATCCCGTACGGCCCGCCGATCCATCCCGTGTTGACGAGCCAGCAATGGACGTCGTACTTCACAATCTTCCTCTTCAGCAGGTCTGCGTAGAATGACGGATGGTGGACCATGAACGGCGCGCCGAAGCACGTGCTGAATGTCATCTCCGGTTCTTTTCCCAGTCCCACTTCCGTCCCGGCGATCTTCGATGTATACCCCGAAATGAACTGGTATAGCGCCTGGTCCGGAGTCAGTTTTGCGATGGGAGGCATGACTCCCGAGGCGTCGCAGGTGAGCAGTATGATGTTTTTCGGGTGTCCCCCCAGTTTCTCCGGGACCGCATTGGCAATGTAATCGAGCGGATAGGATGCGCGCGTGTTCTCGGTGATAGACTCGTCGTCCAGGTCGATTATCCTGGTAACGGGGTCAAACGCCACGTTCTCGAGTATCGTGCCGAACTTCCTCGTGCAGGCGTAGATCTGAGGTTCTGCGGCGGCCGAAAGCTGAATCACTTTCGCGTAGCACCCCCCCTCAAAGTTGAACACCCCTTCGTCGCTCCACCCGTGCTCGTCGTCGCCGATCAGCCGCCTCTGCGGGTCGGCGGAAAGCGTGGTCTTCCCCGTCCCCGACAGCCCGAAGAATATCGCCGAATCGCCGCCGCTCCCGATGTTGGCAGAGCAGTGCATGGGCATGACGCCGTCGAGAGGGAGGAGGTAGTTCAGTATCGTGAAGACCGATTTCTTGATCTCCCCGGCATAGGCGGTATTTCCGATGATGCACATCCTGGCGGCGAAATTCAGGACGATGAACGTGTTCGCGGGCGTCCCGTCGATCTGGGGTATCCCCTTGAACGAGGGGACGCACAGGATTGTAAAATCGGGTATGTGACGGCGGTACTCCTCCCGCGTCTCCGGCAGGATGAACATGTTCCTGGCGAAATGACTGTGCCACGCCAGCTCGGTAATGATGCGGATCGGCATCCGGTAGGCCGGATCGGCGCCGGCGTAACAATCCTGCACGAACACGTCGCGCCCCTGGAGGAACCCCTGCATCCTGTTGTAGAGATCGTTGAACTTTTCGGTGCTGAACGGGCGATTGTACTCTCCCCACCAGATGTGTCCTTCGGTACTGGCTTCCCGCACGACGAACTTGTCGGTGGCGGAGCGTGCGGTGTGTTTCCCCGTGTTCGCCACGATCGGTCCCATGCGCGTGATGCGCGCTTCCCGGCGGAACCCGATCTCCTCGTAGAGTGCCTCGGTCGGCAGATTCCAGTAGGTGAGGTGGAGGTTCGAGAGCCCGTGGTTGTCGAGACCGTAGTCGCTCTTGAGCGCCTGCGCTTCCCCCTGTGCGGGGGACCTGATGTCCAGTATGTTGTTCATAGCCAGTCCCGCACTAATTTACGTTCGCCGATGTAGATCTCCCTGGGCGAGGTGGGATCGAGCGCCCACTTGATCCTTTCGATCCCCTGCTTCACATCCTTGATCGTCGTCGCATAGCTCAGGCGCAGGTATCCTTCCATCCCGAATTCCTTCCCGGGAACAGTGACGACAAGCGCCCTGGATAGAAGCATCTTCGAGAGCTCGACGGAATTGCCATTGTACGCCCGGAAATCCGGGAGACAGTAGTACGTCCCGTCGGGTTTGGTCACCTTGACCCCTTCGAACGACTGNNAGTTCCTGCATCATGACATTGCGGTTGTTCTCGAGCGTCAGCCGGAGAGTCTCCACGGCACTCTGCAGGCCGGTGAGCGCCCCCTCGGCGGCGGCCTGGAGAAGGACGGAAGTGCATGATGTCGTCTGGGCCTGGACGTTGATCATGACGTCCGTCAGCGCCTTGCTTGAAACGACCCATCCGATGCGAAAGCCTGTCATGCCGTAGAGCTTTGAGATGCCGTTGATGCAAATGACTTTCGTCGATTCGATGTCCTTCTGTGTGTACCGGTAGGCCGGGATCAGGGTCTTGCCGTCGAAGACGAGCTTATGGTAGATGTCGTCCATGATCAGGTAGATACCCTTCTTCTCACAAAATTCCACGAGGGCGGCGATCAGGCTCTCCGGGTACATGACGCCGGAAGGGTTGTTCGGGCTGTTGACGATGATAGCCCGGGTGTAGGAGCTGACCGCCTCCTCGATCTCCTTCATCCTGGGGATGAATCCGCCGTCTTCCGGCGTGACGATGACCGGCCGGGCGTAGACCATTCTGATCATCTCCGGATAGCTGACCCAGTACGGGGCGAGGACGATAACTTCGTCCTGGGGATTCAGGAGAGTGTAGAGCAGATTGTAGAGCGATTGCTTCGCACCCCCGGACACGATGATGTTCTCGGGTGCGGGGATCCTGTCATAGTTCTCTTCCGTGTAGCGGATGATGGCTTTCTTCAGCGATGGGATCCCGTCGGTCGGCGTATACTTGATGTCTCCCGTCGTGAGCTTCGCAGCAGAATTCAGTATGGCATTGATGGGAGCCCTGTTCTTCGGCTCACCGGCGCCCAGGTGAATGACAGCTTCGCCCTTCTCGCGGAGGACGCGGGCCTGCTCGTTCAGGCTCAACGTCGGCGATTCNNGGCATGGTAGGAAAAATCGTTTTTGGAATCAAGAGAGGGGGCAGACGGGGTTAATTTTGCCTATATTCGGGGATAAATCTGCAGTCGAACCACAGGGATCCCTGATGAACAAAACGCTGATCGTCTGGACACTCTCTTTTCTCATCACGGCGGCATCGGCCTGGTACCAGCGGGTGACGGGTCCGACGTACCCTCTCAGCGGAATAGCAGTGCTCGGAAATACATCAATACGCTACCGGCTCGAGAGAAGTCACGCCGGCGATTCCGATGCCCCCGTGGGGATCATTGTGCCGGACAGTTCGGTTTCCGGGACGCTGGAGTGGAAGCGGTACAAAACCGATGACGCGTGGTCGAGCGTTGCAATGAAGAGGGAGGGGGACGATCTCAGCGCCGGGCTTCCGCTCCAGCCCCCGGCCGGGAAGCTCCAGTACCGCGTGATCCTGCGTCGCGGATCCGGCATTCTTTCCGTTCCGGATGATGGGGGCGCAGTGATCCGTTTCAAGGGGGATGTCCCGAGCGCGATCCTCGTCGTCCACATATTCCTGATGTTCACGGGAATGCTCTTCTCGACGAGGACAGGCCTGTCGGCGTTCTCGGGCACGGAGAATACAGGGAGACTATTGGCAATGACGATCGGGCTCCTGACCGCCGGGGGGCTGGTTCTGGGACCTGTGGTGCAGAAATACGCTTTCGGTGCATACTGGACAGGCTGGCCGTTCGGGACCGACCTGACCGACAACAAAACCATCGCCGCACTTGCCGCATGGATCGTTTTTGCGCTCGTGCGGAAAAGGGTGCGCCGTCCCGGTATCTGGGGCCTCGCCGCTGCTCTCATCACGCTCGCGGTCTTTATGGTACCGCACAGCCTCTTCGGCTCGGAACTCGACTACCGGGGGGGCAAAGGAGGCGCTCCGGTCTCAGTCTCCGTCTTCGCCCCCGTGCACGCGGACAAATGCGCTCCTGACAGGGGCCGGCATCGCCGAGTGTGAGCCGCGCACGGATCGCCACACGATTTCGCTCAGCTCCAGATCGGGGACCGCATCCTGCCGGCTGAAATCCATTTCTTCGCTCCTCTCCTGACCGAATCCTCCCCGAACGTTTTTCTCTTCAATGTCGATCGACGCCCGGCGGCAGGTGTAGGTGGAAGTGTCCGGAGACGCGCTGAATGAGCTGAACATCGGCGTTGCCGAGGAGTCGTACTGCGACATGGGCGGAAGGCCGAGTATGAGCTCCATCGTCCTGACCATGCTGCTCGTCGAGTACAGCTCACTGTCCACGAAGTCCCGCTTCGTCCAGGGACTGACGACCAGCGCGACGGTTCGGTGCGCATCCACATGGTCCGGCCCGTTCTGAGCATCATCCTCAACGACAAATATGGCCGACGTCCTCCAGTATTTGCTGTGCGAGATGCGATCGACGATCATCCCGAGGGCCTGGTCGTTCTGCGCCACAAATGCGCGCGGCGTCCGTTTCCCCGCGCGTGACCCCTCCGTGTGGTCGTTCGGGAGCTTAATCGTCTGAAACGCCGGCAGACCTCCGTTCGCTTCATACGCGGAGAACTCCTTCTCCCAATCCTGATAGCGCTGTATGTCGGAATAATCCAGGTCCCAGCCGCGGCAGTGGAGGGCGGTATGGCCCGCCAGGCAGGGGAGCATCCCCACGGCCGTGTCCCCCTTCCCCACGGGGTTCTGCACAAACTCGCCGTACGTTCTGTAACTCACGCCGTTCCTCTGGCAGTCATCCCAGAGAAAGCCTGCAGACGGATAGGTATCAGGGAATCCACCCTCGTATTCGTATTCTCCTCCGCGTCCCCCGTAGGATGTCGGCCACGTTTTCTCGACGTAGTCGGTTGCATAGGCGCCCATCGTCCAGTTGTGGCCGTCGGCGCTGACCTCGGCATCGGCGTAGAAATTATCGAGAAGCACAAATTGCCGCACGAGTGCGTGGTGGTTCGGCGTCACCTTCTCGCCGAACAGACAGAGTGAGGAGTCGCTGTTTCCCTTCCCCATGTCGCCGAAAACCTGGTCATAGGTCCGGTTCTCTTTGATGATGTAAAACACGTGCTCGATCCGCTGACTTTCGCCGGTCCTCCGCATGACCGGGTTCCCGGCGGGCGCCGGGGAGGGCTTCCCGAGACGGGAATTCTCATACACGGCGGCCGTGTAGGTCTGCATCGCCGCGGGGTCAGGGGGATCGATCAGAGAAAGTGATCCCATGAACAGCGAGCCGATGTATTCGCTGGAATGCCGCGGCTGTCCGGGGTTGGGCCCGCCGGGGTTCGGGCGCGAGGAGCCTCCCTTGCCGTTTGCCACGATGAGTCGGCCGCTCGATGGGAGGACTTTCACGCACGTGGGGTACCACCCGACCGGGATGAAGCCGAGTGACCGCGCACTCCCTTCGCGCCTGACATCGAATACGGCGAGATAGTTGTTGTCTGCGTTTGCAATATAGAGCGTCCCCCCGTCCGCCGTAAGGGCGACACCATTGGGGGTGCTCCCGTTGGGAACGCCGGGGAAGAGTGACGCGTTGATCGTCTCCTGCACTTTCCCTTCACCGACGGCGATGACCGAAACCGAGTTGTTGTTCGCGTTCGCCACGAACAACCTCTTCCCGTCCGGCGATTCCGCCATGTCGCAGGGATGGTCCCCCACACGCACAGTGCGGAGGATCTCGCCGGTCGACCTGTCGACGAATGCGACCGCCGATCCTCCCCAGAGAGAGACAAAGACGAAGGGATGAATCCGGGAAACCAGGCAGGTGTACGGTGTGGCGGGGAGAGGGAGTGACCGGAGGAGTTTTCCATCCGCGAGCCGGATAATGTTCAGAGAATGGTTTTCCTTGCCGGCAGCGTACACGAGCCCCGACTCCTCGTCGTAGTCGAGTCCGGCAATCCAGACGAGTGCGCCGGGGCGGGGGGCGGCGACAACGAGCGAATCGGCAAGGCGGAGTTTCCCTTCCGCGAAGTCGTAGACGTTTACCCGGTTGTCGTTTCCCCCCGACGCCAGGAGCCTGCGTCCCCCCTCGATGAGCCGGAGTCCCACCCACGCNNGCCGTCCCGTTATCCGTCGTGATCACGAACCGCTCATCCGGCGTGATCACCATGTTCAGGGGGAGCTCACCCACCTCCACCTGCACACCCGCGGGAGAGAGGTACCAGCCGTTGGGAAGGCGGACTCTGCCGTCAGCGAGCTTCCCGGGAAGCAGTGAAGGGTGAGTGCCGGCGCATCCGCATATGATCACGGCCGGAAGGAGGAAGTATGACACACGTGCAATCCATTTCATTGGAGCTCCGGAGGAGGATGAGATCACGATGGACAGGGGAGTGCAATATACTCAGCAGTTGCGAACAACACAATTATTCTTTATCGTAGCACCGGACACTCACCCGCCGACCAAAAAAGAAGGTGATTAGCATGGAACAGACGCAGCACGAGTATGCCGGTTTCTGGATGCGGCTCGTGGCAGCCATTGTTGACAGCGTTCTGATCGGGATCATCAACCTGATCATACTGGTTCCGTTCCTCGGGCTCGTTGGGCTGACTGCGGCAGCGCGGGCTTCGAATGTCGACATGGAATCGGAGGGGGCCGGACTCATGATCGCGTTGCTGAGCACGTACATCATCAGCATGCTCGCGGTCGCTGTTGCCGGCTGGCTCTACTTTGCGCTGATGGAATCCTCCGCAAGGGGGGCCACACTGGGGAAGATGGCGCTCGGATTGCGTGTCGTCGACCAGGATGGAAACCGGATCGGCTTCGGAAGGGCCACAGGCCGCTATTTTGGAAAGATAGTTTCCACCGCGATATTCGGCATCGGCTTCATCATGGCCGCCTTCACACAGCAAAAGCAGGCCCTCCATGATATCATGGCCGGATGCCTGGTCGTGAGGAGCTAGCGGCTCCTTTGGGGCCATCCCTGGCCACTCCTCTCCGGTGTCAATCCAGGATCTGAAC
>PMND01000167.1:43806-45724 GCA_003161955.1 Ignavibacteriota bacterium
ACGTGAGCCCCCGGTAGAATCCCCGCTGCTTCGGCTTTGAAACTCTTCCTTTTTTTGCCTATTATGAGTGAATTCTTACCACCCCGGAGGAGTTGACGTGGCGCTTTTTGCAAAACGGACACATACGTGCGGCCAGCTTCGGACCGCCGACGTCGGAACAGTCGTCACGCTCAATGGCTGGGTGGACGTCCGGCGGGACCTCGGGGGGGTGATATTCATCGATGTGCGGGACCGTTATGGAAAGACGCAGGTGGTCTTCTATCCGCAGCACAGTGTCTCGGCTCACGCCGCGGCGAAACAGCTCAGGGGCGAGTTCGTGATCTCGGTGACCGGGACTGTGGAACGGCGCCCCGATGGGACCGCAAACCCGGACCTCGCCACCGGGGAGATCGATCTCCGCGCCGGGGAGCTGGCAATTCTCAGCGAGGCTGAACCGCCGCCGTTCCCTGTCAACGACGAGACGGAAGCGGGGGAGGAGCTCAGGCTGAAGTACCGGTTCATAGATCTGCGCAGGCCGGTGCTGCAGCGGACGCTGATGTTTCGTCACAGGATGTACCAGATCACGCATGACTACTTCGACAGACGCGGCTTCATCGAGATCGAGACGCCGGTCCTCATGAAGAGCACGCCGGAGGGGGCGAGGGATTACCTTGTGCCGAGCCGCCTCCACCCGGGGAAGTTCTATGCTCTTCCGCAGTCGCCCCAGACGTACAAGCAGATCCTGATGGTATCGGGATTCGACAGGTACGTACAGATCGTGAAGTGCTTCCGCGACGAAGACCTGCGTGCGGACCGGCAGCCGGAATTCACGCAGATCGATGTCGAGATGTCGTTCGTCACCGAGGAGGACGTACAGGAGGTTGCTGAAGGATTGATGGCCCGCTTTTTCCATGAACTGAAGGGGATCGATATCCCGCTCCCGCTCCGCCGGCTGACCTACCGCCAGGCGATGGAGCAGTACGGGAGCGACAAGCCCGACACCCGGTTCGGGCTCACGTTCACATGTGTGAGCGACCTCGTGAAGGAGTCCCCGTTTCGTGTCTTCGCCGACGCCGTGAAGCAGGGGGGCACCGTCGCGGGATTCGTCGTCCCGGGCGCAGCGTCGTTCACGCGGAACCAGATGGACTCGCTCGTCGACTTCACCCGGGGTCTCGGGGCGGGAGGACTCGTGTATTTCAAATGGACGGATACCGGCCTGGAGACGGCGGTCGAGAAATTTCTCGGCAAGGAACGGGTGGAGAAGATCGCCTCGGCCATGGGCGCCCGGCAGGGCGATCTCGTGCTGCTCGTTGCCGACGCATGGAAAAAAGCATACGGGATACTTGGGACGCTCAGGCTGGAGATGGCAAAGCGGCTCAACCTGATCGACGAGAACAGGAACGATCTCCTCTGGGTGACCGAGTTCCCCATGTTTGAATACAGTGAAGAAGAGAAGCGTTTCGTCGCGATGCACCATCCGTTCACTGCCCCCCATCCGGAGGACCTCGGGTTGCTGGAGACCGACCCGGGCAAGGCGCGCGCTCGCGCCTATGATCTGGTCATGAACGGGAACGAAATCGCGGGAGGGAGCATCCGCATCCACGAGAGGACGATGCAGCAGCGCGCGTTTTCGCTCCTCGGCATCGGGCCCGACGAAGCCCAGGTGAAGTTCGGGTTCCTTCTCGACGCATTCAGATACGGCGCCCCTCCCCACGGGGGGATCGCCTTCGGCTTCGACCGGATGGCGATGCTTCTGACGGGAATGAAATCGATTCGCGAAGTGATGGCGTTCCCGAAGACCGCGAGCGCCGTCTCACTCATGGACGACGCCCCCGGGAGCGTGGACGAAAAGCAGCTCCGGGAACTTCACATCAGGATCGTCTGATGAAAGAACGGATCCGGATCGCCAGCGGACAGGGGTTCTGGGGGGATCTTCTGA
>PMND01000167.1:45848-57051 GCA_003161955.1 Ignavibacteriota bacterium
CTGAAGAACATGGAGACGGGAGAAGACTTCGCCGCGGTCAACGACCGGGTGATGAGCGCCAACGTCTACTTCGGGGCCGCGCCGATCGTGGAAGCGCTCGGCCGTGGAGCCAGAATCGTCATCACCGGGAGGACGACCGACACGGGGCTCACGCTCGCTCCGATGATGCATGAATTCGGATGGAAGGCGGGGGAATGGAACAGGCTTGCGGCCGGAACCGTTGCGGGGCACATACTCGAGTGCGGGGGACAGGCGAGCGGGGGGAACTTCTCCGCGGACTGGCGCGCCGTCCCGGATCTTGCGCACATCGGATTTCCGATCGCCGAGGCGTCCCCTGATGGAAATGTCGTGATAACGAAACACCGGGGCACGGGAGGTCTCGTTTCCGTGCAGACCGTGAAGGAGCAGCTCCTCTATGAGATCGGCAACCCCGCGGATTATATCACTCCCGACTGTATTGCGGACTTCACGACAATTCATGTCAGTCCCGATGGGCCCGACCGTGTGCTCGTGGCCGGAGTGAAAGGCCGTCCCGCGACGGACACCTACAAGGTGTCGATGTCGTACCTCGACGGGTACACCGCCTCGGGCACGCTGACGTACGCATGGCCTGAAGCGCTGGAAAAGGGACGGGCCGCCGATGAGATTTTGAGGAGGCGCATGGAGGACCTCGGACTTCGGTTCGAGGAAATCCGGACGGAATTCCTCGGGTACGACTCCTGTCACGGTCCTCTGGCCGTGCCGCCGGGTGAGGTCAATGAGGTCGTCCTCAGGATCGGCGTGCGGGGGAAGGATTTCGCCGCAGTGGAACGGTTCGGGAAGGAGATCGCTCCGCTGATACTGACCGGCCCCCCGTCGGTCACCGGGTTTGCGGGCGGCCGCCCCAAGCCGAGCGAAGTCATTGCATACTGGCCGGCATTGCTCCCGAAGTCCGCCGTGCAACCGGAGGTTGTCGTCGAAACAGTGTGAGGGCTTCCCGTGAAGATCAGGCTTCTTGACATCGCTCACGCCCGCTCGGGCGACAAGGGGGACACCGCGAACGTCGGCGTGATCGCCCGGCGCCCGGAGTACTACCCGGTGCTTGTACGGTACCTGACCGCAGAAAGGGTCAGGAGCCACTTCGCCGGGATCGCCCTGGGGCGGGTCGAACGGTTCGAGCTCCCGAATCTGGGTGCGCTCAACTTCCTTCTCCACGAAGCGCTGGGAGGGGGGGGGACACGATCGCTGAAAAACGATGCGCAGGGGAAGACGCTCGGCAGCGCGATGCTGCGCATGGAGCTCGATGTAGAAGATCAACTTATCGTGAGAGGGGAAGACGATGTTTGAATTACAGAAACCCCGGATCAAGAGTTTGAAGGACCGGCTCCACTCACTCCGGGGGTATCTTTGACATAGACCGGAAAGAAAAGGAAGTCGGGGAGCTCCAGAAAAAGACCGAAGCGCCGGAGTTCTGGAACGACAACGTCGCGGCCCAGAAAGTGATGCAGGTGATCAGCTCCCGCAGGGAATGGATCGACGGGTGGAACCTCCTCCGCCGCACCCTCACGGATGCAGAGTCGCTCCTGGAGCTCGCCGAAGAGTCGCGTGACGAGTCGCTCGCAGCGGAAATCGACGGCGAACTTGGACGCGTGGAACAGGGGATGGAGGATCTCGAGTTCCGCAACATGCTCAGCGGCGAAGACGATGAACGGAATGCCATAATCACGATCCATGCCGGGGCGGGAGGCACGGAGGCGCAGGACTGGGGGGAGATGCTCCTCCGGATGTATCTCCGGTGGTGCGAGGGGAAGGGGTTCACAACCGCGCTTGTCGACCGTCAGGACGGGGATGGAGCGGGGATCAAGAGCGCGGCAGTGGAAGTCACAGGAAAGTTCGCGTACGGCTATCTCAAAGCCGAGAACGGAGTGCACAGGCTGGTCCGGATCTCCCCGTTCGACGCCAATGCCCGCCGCCATACGTCGTTTGCGTCGGTGTTTGTCTATCCGGAACTGGACGACGACGTCGAGATCGAGATCAACCCGGCCGACCTGAAGGTCGATACGTTCCGCTCGGGGGGGAAAGGCGGCCAGAACGTCAACAAAGTCGAGACAGCCGTCCGGATCACGCACATCCCGAGCGGGATCATCGTGGCCTGCCAGCAGCAGCGATCGCAGTTCCAGAACAAGGAACGGGCGCTCAAGATGCTGAAGTCGCAGCTTTACCAGCGGCGGAAGGACGAGGAAGAAGCCCGTCTCGATGCGATCAACAGCACGAAGAAGAAGATCGAATGGGGGAGCCAGATCCGTTCGTACGTCTTCCATCCGTACAATATGGTGAAGGACCACCGCACGGACGCGGAGACGAGCAACGTGCAGGCGGTGATGGACGGCGATCTCGACGAATTCATCAAAGCGTACCTCATGGAATTTTCGGGAAAGGGCGCCTGAAGATCGATGAGCTACGTGTCTTTCATCGCCGGGCGATACCTCAGATCGGGACGTAACGACGGCTTCTTTTCGTTCATCACAGCGATCGCCACCCTGGGGGTGATGCTGGGAACAGCGACTCTTATTGTCGCGCTCAGCGTTCTCGGGGGATTCGAACGGGATATCACCGAAAAGGTGGTGGGGTTCACAAGCCATGTTCAGGTGCTCGGCTTTCAGAACCAGCCTCTCACCCACTACGAAGAGAACACCTGGCTCATGGAGAGAAAGATCCCTTCCGTCCGGTCGGTCGCCCCGTTCGTTGCCCGCGAGGCGCTTATCCGTTCGAGGGAGGGAGTGGACGGGATACTCCTCAAGGGGATCGACCCGCTCCGCGACAATTCAACGACCCGCCGCTATCTCGTGGCGGGACGGTATGACCTCGACAGGGAGAAGGGGGGGATTGCGAAGCTTGTCCTGGGGAGGAAGCTCGCAGCGAAGCTCGCGGTCGGCGTCGGCGACCGGGTCACCGTGTTCGGGATCAGCCGCATCATGGCGCAGGGACAGGCGCGCGTTATGCAGTTCCGGGTGACCGGGATCTACGAGAGCGGGATGGCGGAATATGACGACGTCTATGCGTTTACGGACCTGGGGGATGCCCAGTCGCTCTTCCAGCTCGGTGACGCGGTCACGGGGTATGACCTCCTCCTGTCCCATGTGGACAGCGCATGGGCAGTCGCCGGAGAGGTGCAGGACCTCCTCGGCTACCCGCACTACGGCAGGACGGTGTTCGATACGTACCGCAACCTCTTCAGCTGGATTGATCTCCAGAAACGGCCCGTCCCGATCATCCTCGGACTGATCATCATTGTCGCAACTGTCAATATCATCGGGACGCTGCTGATGATGGTCCTGGACAAGACCAGGGAGATCGGGGTGCTTGCGGCGATGGGCGCTTCCCCCTGGGGGATCACGCGTATATTCGTCCGCCAGGGGATGACGATCGGGATTGCCGGAACCGTGCTGGGGAATGCGCTCGCGTTCGCACTCTGCTTTGCGCAGAAGGAATTCAGGTTCTTTTCTCTGCCCAGCGATATTTATTTCATGAGTTCGGTCCCCATTCTTCTCCGCCCGGAGTATTTTTTCCTCGTGTCGGGTGCCACGCTTCTCCTGTGCCTGGCCAGCTCCATGCTCCCCGCACGGCTCGCGTCCCGTTTGCACCCCGTCACCGCAATCCGGTTCTCCTGACATGGGCTACGAGAGGTTCATAGCACAGCGATACCTGAGGTCGAAACGACAGCTCAGGTTCATCAATATCATCATGATAGTGTCGATCACGGGGATCACCGTCGGGGTTGCCGCCCTCACGATCGTCCTTTCCGTCTTCAACGGATTCAACAGCGTCGTCACCAACGTGCTCGTGGGGTTCGATCCCCACATCCGGATTGAGGCCGCGCGCGGGCGCGGGATGCAGGTGACGGACAGTCTCCTGAGGGACTTCAAGGCCGACCCGCGGATCGCCGCCGCGGCACCTTATATCGCCAGCAAGGCGCTTCTCCTGACACCCCACGTGAACAGGGTCGTGCTTGTCAAGGGGGTGGTGGATTCCACGATAGACATGGTGTCGGGAGTCAAGAAGAGAATAGTGCTCGGGGGATTCCGTCTCCGGGACACACCGGAATCCGGCGGGGTCGTCCTGGGGCTGGCACTCGCCGACAGGCTGGGGGCGATGGTGGGATCGGAACTCACAATAATCAGTCCGGTCGGCGTTGACGCGATGATGACGCAGTTCGGCGAGCCTCTCACGCGCAGATGCACCGTCGAGGGGATCTATGACTCCAACAATAAAGATTACGACGCGCACTACGCTTTCATCTCGCTCGAGTCGGCGCGGCAGCTCTTCCAGTACGGCGACAGTTACAGCGGCATCGAGATCCGGCTCCATGACCTGGAGGAAGCGGATCACGTGAAGCTCTCCCTCCAGAATCGCCTGGGAGACGGTTACACCGTCTCGACGTGGTACGATCTCCACCGCGATCTCTACTCGGTGATGAAGATCGAGCGATGGACGGCGTACATCATACTCTGCCTCATCGTGGGGGTTGCGACGTTCAACGTCCTGGGTTCGCTGACGATGGGCGTCATCGAGAAGCGGCGCGACATCGGCATACTCAAAGCCCTCGGTGCCACCAGGACGAGCATCATCCGGATATTCATGTTTGAAGGAATTCTCGTGGGGCTCCTCGGCACCGCCGCCGGCGTACTGATCGGGGTCGTCGTCTGCCTCCTGCAGATCCGGTACAGTCTCTTCCCGCTCGACCCGACCGTCTACATCATCCCCGCGATCCCCGTCGAGCTGCGCTGGACCGATTTTGTCGCCGTCGTTCTGGCCTCCATGACGCTGAGCACGCTCGCATCCCTTTACCCCGCCCGGAGGGCCGCCCGCCTCCTGCCGGTCGACTCCATCCGCTGGGAGTAGCGCAATGAATACGTCAGGCGAATCCGTCATCGAGGTGCGTGAGGTTACCAAGACGTTCCCGTCCGGTGAAGGGAGAGACGGGAAGCTCGTCGTCCTGCGGGGCATCAATCTCGATGTCCGCAGGGGAGAGATCATCGCCGTCGTGGGGGCGTCCGGGGCTGGAAAGAGCACGCTCCTGCACATCATCGGGACGCTTGAAAAACCGACTTCAGGGAGTGTGGTCTATGAAGGTGCCGATGTCTTTGCGATGGGTGACGAGGAGCTTGCGAGGTTCCGGAACAGGCGGATAGGGTTCATATTCCAGTTTCACCATCTCCTCCCGGAATTCACCGCGCTGGAAAACGTCGCCATGCCGGCGCTCATTCAGGGGAAAAAGCTCTCCGAGGTGCGGGCGCTGAGCATGGACCTGCTGCGGGAGGTGGGTCTCGAGGAGAGAATTGACCAGAAATCTCCCAGNNGTGATACTGGCAGACGAGCCGTCGGGAAACCTCGACAGCGAAAACGCCAGAAATTTGCACCGGCTGATATGGGATTTAAGCCGAAACAGGGGGCAAACCTTCATTGTCGTCACACACAACGAGTCGCTCGCCGGACAGGCCGACAGGATCATACACATCGCCGACGGGGTCATCCGCGGACAATAAATGAAAAAGGACTTGACAATATCAGGGAATTGTATAGATTGGGGATTGACCTTTACAACAGTTTCTCCCCTGACTGTTGTACGGAACATGGTCAAGCCCGGCGTTCCCCCCAACGCTGGGCTTTTTATTACACGTCGAACATGAGGAGCCAACAACGTGGCAAAGCCAATACGGAAACCTGTCCGGAAAAATGACCAAAAACACAGATCGCTGGTCAATGAACCGCTCCCTCTGGGACGGAAAAACTACGCTATTTTAGGGGCAGGGATTCTGGTGATCGTCGCCGGGTACCTCGCGATGCTCGAGGGCTCCGTCGAAGGGTTCCTTCCGCTCGTGCTCTCACCGATTCTGCTGGTGACAGGCTATTGCGTCGTCATCCCTATCGGAATCATGTACCGGAAGTCCTCCTCGAAGGAGCCGGCGGTTCCCGAACCCGTGAACCAGGCCTGACGCCCGTCAGGAGACTCGAGGTCGACAGCCCCATGTCGCTTCACCCGCGGCACTGGCTCCGAAGGGAGACCTTCGTTTTGATCGTATGTGCGGCCGGCTTCTGGTCGCCGGCCGGCCTTTCACAGGGTCGGCCACAGGAGTTCCGGGAGTTCCTCTCAAAGTATGCCGGGAAGGAGATACTGCTCATCAGCACGTCCTCGGATTCACTCCGGTTCGTCGACCCCGATTCGACAGAAAAGTTTGTTGTTGTCCTGGATGAAGTGGGGAGCGACGTCCTCCTCGTTCACAGGACGACGGACACGTACAAACGATCCTTCACGTACCCTATCGCGCATATACGGCGTATCACCTATCTCTTCGGCAGGCACCCCTACAAGCGCATCGTTGTGGAATTGTTCTGACCTTCCGACCGTTTCCCCGGAGCCTTGAAAATCACGCGTTTTTTCCGTACGTTTGATGATTGATTCCAGGGGAACGATGAAAGGACTGCGGCATTTTCTGGCCGTGCTGGTCGCGTGGACCGGGCTGGTCCCGGGACTTCATGCTCAGGATTCGGCCTCCGCCGTTGCAACGAACCTGCGCGTGTACCAGTCCCTGGCGGCTTCCCTCGGAGATTCGCTGGCGAATCTGCTCCGGGCGGCGGACTCGGTGCGGGTCACAGTGAGAATCGCGCCTCCGGATGTCGCGTGGTTTCTTCAGGACGGTGTCGAGCGTCCCTTCCGGGCGAGGAACTGCGTTATTTCTGCAAACGACTCCGCCCGCTACAGCGTGGAATTCGGAGTCGTGGAGATGCGAGTGCAATACTCGAACCTCCGGAGAGACGGCATTTTCAGTTCCCGGGTTCTTGACAGGAAGGTCATGCTCCTGGCCCGTTTGCGCCTTGTGGACCGCGTTGCGGGATGGGTCGGCACGTCCGGCGAACGGATGGCGGTTTTCTCCGACACAATCGGCCTTTCCCAGGTTGAGAGGATAGAACACGCGTCTGTCCCCGTGACCCGCGGGACGATTCCCCCGGAGGATTTCTTCTCCGGAATTGCTGAACCGCTCATCATCGTGGGGGCTGTCGCGGTCGCAATATTCCTTCTGTTCACTGTGCGGAGTTGATAATCCCGGGAGAGGCAAGGGGGGGGCGCTGGCTCCGGGGCGCGGGGCTGACAGCCTTCACGTTATATTGCGGCTGGGTGCTCCTCATCGACCGCGGGAACGGACCTGCGGCGGAGGCGGGAGCCACGGCCGCGGAGGTGACTTCCTTCAGCGAGGTTCGTTTCCTGGCATTGGGCGACGTCAATCTCGGCCGCCGGGTCGGACAGGTGATTCTAAAGGGAGACACGATCTATCCGTTTGCGAGGGTCGCGGACACGCTCCGGGGGTATGACATCGTGTTCGCAAATCTCGAGTCCAACATCTCGGACCAGCACGGGCGGACGCAGAGCCCCAGGAACAATATGGTTTTTACGGCGCCCCCTGCAGCGGCACAGGCGTTGAAGCGGGCGGGTGTCCGCATTGTGGCAACCGCGAACAACCACGCGCTCGATTTCGGAGTGTCCGCCCGCGATGAGACGATCCGGTACCTGGACAGCGCAGGGGTGGCCCACTGCGGAACGTCGGGGAAGGGACAGAGTCCGTATCTCCCCGCGCTGCTCCGGGTGAATGGAATCCGGATAGCGTTCTTTGCCGTCACCGACCTGATGAACGGGCCGGCTTCGGGTTGGAAGGATCTTGTCGCAAGGGCAGACACCGCGGGGTTGCTGCCGGCGATCCGTGCTGTGAGGGATAGTTCAGACGTCGTTGTTGTCAGTTATCACGGCGGGGTCGAGTACGCGCCGACGGCGTCGGAGCGGACGCGGGGGTTCGCCCGTCAGGTTCTGGAGGGGGGAGCCGATATCGTGCTCGGACACCATCCGCATGTCCCGTACGGGATCGAAAGTGCGGGGAAGAAAGTGGCTGTCCATTCGCTGGGAAATTTCGTGTTCATGCAGCCTGATCGCTACTGGACACGGTTCAGTTTCGCCCTCTCGTTCGACATCGTCCGCGACGGGACGGGGACGCGCATCCGTTCGCTGCGGGCGCTCCCACTCAGGGCCGGTTTCCAGCCGGAATTCCTCCCGCCGGGAGGTGAGGCCGCAACCATCATACAACGCGTCCGGCTCTTATCATCACAGGATGTTCAGGAGCATATGACATGGTGAAAATATTCCTTCCGCTGGTCCTCCTCGTCGCGGCAGTACTTGCCGCCGGCTGCGGCTCGGGAGAGCAGACCGCGACGCTCACCGCCGATGAACGATTCGAGCGGGCGAAGGCCCTGTTCGACAAGGAGGACTACCTTGAAGCCATCAACGAGTTCACGATCATCACGCTCCAGTTCCAGGGGAGCCAGCACGCCGCCGACGCGCAATTCTACCTTGGAGACTGCCGCTTCAAGCGCGGGGAGTACCTCCTTTCCGCATTCGAGTACGGGGTTATGAAACGGAGCTATCCCGCGAGCGCCCGCGTTCCTGAGGCACAATTCAAACTGGCGATGTCGTACTACTCAATCTCCCCGCGGTCCTCGCTGGATCAGCAGTACACCAGGAAGGCGATCGACGAATTCCAGTCATTCGTGGAGTACTACCCCTCGAACCCGCTTGCCGCAGACGCCGAAGCCAGGATTAAGGAGCTGGACGGAAAGCTGGCCAAAAAACTTTACGACGCCGCGCGCCAGTATGTCATCCTCGAGCGGTACACCGCCGCACTCCGTTATTTCGACGACGTCATCGATCAGTACCACGACACCGACTGGGCGCCCCTCGCATTCCTGGACAAGGTGGAAGTGCTCATCCGAAGGAAAAAGCTCTCCGACGCACAAACAAACCTCTCACGATTTCTCTCACGCTACCCCAACAGCGTCCTCCGGGGGAGAGCCGACGGGCTCCAGGAGCGCATATCGAATGAAGTGAAGAACTCCCCCCAAAAAACGGGGATGGGGACGGCGTCGCTCGAGGGGGCGCCCCTTCTGACGCGGGTGGAATGATGGCACAGAGACGCGTCAGGGACTCACAGGTCATCACAACGCAGCTCGTCCTGCCCAACGACACGAACGGGCTCGGGAATCTGCTCGGCGGCACGCTTATGCACTGGATCGACATTGCGGCGGCCATCGCCGCACAGCGGCACGCAGACCGCGTGTGCGTCACAGCATCGGTGGACGAGCTTAATTTCCATTATCCCGTCAGACTCGGCGACGTCGTGACACTCCAGGCCTCCGTCAACCGCGCCTTCCGCACATCGATGGAGATCGGCGTCGTGGTCACGGCGGAGTCGAGATCAGGGCACGACTCCCGGCGCGCCAACAACGCCTACCTGACATTTGTTGCAATCGATGATTCAGGGAAGCCTGTGGATGTCCCGGCAGTCATCCCGGAGAGCCAGGACGAGATCCGGCGATTCGACGAAGCACTTGTCCGCCGGGAACGCCGGCTCGCGCACAGAAGCTCATAAGCGGGGTTCGCAACGGTTCGTCCTTTCCCACATTTCCTTCACGACTCACTCCATTTCCGCTCTCCTCGGCGGCGGGTGATGCTCGGGCTCTGCACCGTCAACATCCTCTGGCTGCAGGTCCTGTACGCACAGCGGCTCTACACGTCATTCAGCCAGGTGGCCGAACGCACGCTTGGGTTCACACCCGCGGGGCTGTCCGTGCGTCAGCGCCAGGGGGGGGGACGGGCGGAAATCGCGGTTCTCTCCCAATCTCCCCCGGGGCTCCATGTCTACGCGCTGGAGGATTCGGGGAGCATCATTCTCCTCGGCTCAACTCCGCTTGGAGGGGAACGGAAAGGGCTCACCACTTTGGACCCCGGCGGTGAAGGGGGGTTTCTCTCCCTGGCAGCGGACGGCAGGGCTGTGTCTCTTCTCAGGGAGAACGGGGCGGCCTACACGGAAACAATGATCGCGATCCCCGTCAAGTCACAGCGCATAGCGTTTGCAGACATCAACGGCGACGGGAGGAAGGACATACTCCTCTTTGGAAGGAACAGGGCGGGCGTTTCCACACTCCTCGCAAAACCGGGGGGAGGATTTGTTCCCGGTCCGGAGCTTTTCAGCGATGTCTCGGTAAGCGATCTCAGGACCGTTGACATCAACGGCGACGGTATCCCCGACGTGATACTCTGCGACTGGCTTTCGAACCGGATCGTCCTTTCCTACGGCATCAGCAGGATGGTTTTCTCCGAACAGGTTACCGCGGATATCCCGGGGGAGCCCGCGGCGCTGGCGTGCACCTGGCTCGAGCATGGCCGGATGCTCGCCGTCGCCGTCGCAATCCCCTCCGAACGGAAGATCCTCTTTCTGAGGGTTAGTCCGGGGGGTGACCTGCAGATCGAGACCACGATGCAGGTGCCGGGGCGGCCGACGTCGGTGGAGTTCGCATCACTCAACGACGACCCATTCCCCGATATCGTGGCTTCGGCTGAGGAAGGCACGATCGTGTCCACCGGCGCCGGAGCTTTCCAGTTCAACCCTCCGACGCTTCTGGGTCCCGGGGCCAACCCCGCAGGGTGGGCCCTGGCGAACTTCGACGGGGGCGGGGGGACCGACTTTGCAGTGGCGGAGAAGACATCGAAGCGCCTTGTCCTCATGGCGAATGCGCAACATGCAGCGGGGACCGCATGGCCTTCCACGTATGCCGCAGGGAGCAGGCCGCACGGACTTCTCGCACGGGATCTGGACGGCGATGGGCTCGTCGACATCGCGGTGGCAAACTCGAATTCATCCACCATTTCCATTTTTTTCAACAGAGGAGGGGGAAGATTCAGCGGGGGTGCGATGGCGTTCGTACCGGACAAGCCCGCACACCTGACATGCACACTCCCTCCCTCCGGGGGTACGCCCGCGCTGGTATGCTCTCACACCTCAAGCGACAGAATCAGCGTCCTTGAACTGCGAAACACCCCGCTCCGCGCTTCCACGATATCGATCCCCACCGGATCACAGCCATACGTGCTCCACGCCTGGGTCGACAGCCTTTCGCTCAAGATGCTCCTCCGGTACGCGGGGCATGAGAAGAAAGCAGTATCGCTTGCCGTTTTCGAGCAGATCAGCGGAGGGCAGTTCCTGGAACGGAGCATGCGCTTCAGTCCGACAGACAGGATCGCGGCAGCCACAATGGAACGCTCGTCCGACGGCCCGACATATACTGTTGCGTATGTGACTTCCAGCGCATCCGGCCGCATCTCCACGCTTCAATCAGCCGA
>PMND01000151.1 GCA_003161955.1 Ignavibacteriota bacterium
TCGAATCGGAGGAGTTCATCCCCCGGCCGGCGGTGAAACCGAAATTCGTGGAAATGATCCGGCGGGATCTCCTGAGCGATACGGCGCTCAGGGGTGCGCTCGATGCACTCCCACCGCGACGGAAGAAAGTCCGCGGTCTCCTGGAAGACCTGCTTGCCACAGGGGGCGCGACGGCCGCAAACACGCAGGTGAGCGACCTCCTGCGCCACACGGGAGCATCGCTGACACAGTTCCGTGAGCTTGTCACCTCCGGCGTCATCTCCACGGAACGGGTTGAGGTGTCGCGCGAGCAGGATTTCGGGACGGAACTGCAGACGCTCGGTATAGTGCTGAACGACGCACAGCGGGGTGTGCTCTCCGCGCTGACGGGTGCGATGGAATACGGACACGGGGGGACATTTCTCCTCCACGGCGTGACGGGGAGCGGGAAGACGCAGGTCTATATCGAAGCGATACGGGCCTGCCTGTCGCAGCACAAGACGGCCATCGTCCTGGTGCCCGAGATCTCTCTCACCCCCCAGATGGTCCGCCGGTTTAAATCCCATTTCGGGACCGACGTGGCGGTGGTGCACAGCCGCATGTCGCCTGGTGAGAGGCATGACGCGTGGCGGAGGGGATACCGGGGCGATGCCAGGATTGTCATCGGCCCCCGCTCCGCCGTGTTCGCACCGCTCGCCAACCTGGGGCTGATCGTTGTCGACGAGGAACACGAAGCATCGTACAAGCAGTTCGATTCCTCTCCACGTTACAACGCCCGTGATGTCGCCGTGGTCCGCGGGGGTCATTCCGGGGCGGTTGTGGTGCTCGGGTCCGCGACACCGAGCGTGGAATCATTCCACAATGCACAGGGGGGGAAGTATACGCTCCTGGAGATGCCCGGGCGGATCGACAATGTCCCGATGCCACGGATCGCGGTGGTGGATATGACCGCGGAACGGAAAAACTCGTACGCGGCCCTGAAAGAGTCGCTCCCCCCCGAAGGGAGGGCTCCGCTGAAGAATTTCGTCCAGTCGTCTATTTCCGGGATCCTCCGGGGGAAGATACAGGAGCGGCTGGACCGGCAGGAGGGGATCATACTGCTGCAGAACCGGCGGGGGTTTGCACCGTTTGTGGAATGCGCGGAGTGCGGCTACGCGGAGATGTGCGACAACTGCAACGTGACACTGACCTACCACCTTGCAAAGAAACACCTCCGGTGCCATTACTGCGGCCTGATCCGCACGCCTCACATCCTCTGTCCCACGTGCGGCGGCGCGGATATCAAGCTGCGCGGGATCGGGACGCAGAAGGTCGAGCAGGAGCTTACACAGATGTTTCCCGGGGTCCGCGTCGAGAGGATGGACATGGATTCGACGACCCGGAAGGGGGCGCATGACAGGATTCTCCGGTCGTTCGCCAGCGGGGAAGCGGATATACTCCTCGGGACACAGATGGTGGCAAAGGGGCTGGATTTCCCGCGCGTGACGCTCGTCGGNNCTCAAGGGGGAGGTGATCATCCAGACGCACCAGCCGGGACACTACACGCTCACGCATGTCCTCGATCATGACTTCAGGGCTTTCTACGAGGAAGAGCTCCGGTCGCGCCGGGAACTCGCCTATCCTCCCTTCTCTCGGCTCATGCTCGTGGAGACCAGGGGGGAGAATGAGGACCATGTGCGGCGCGAAGCGGAACGGTTCGCGACCGCGCTCCGGGAGGGGGGGATCCGCGCCACGTTGCTGGGTCCGGCGCCCGCGGTCATCGGCAGAATCGACAGGAAATACCGCTGGCACCTGATACTCAAATGTCTCAAGGAGGAAGACCCTTCAGGCGCTGCCGTCAGGGAGGTCCTCCACGCGGCGATGAGGAAAACCGGCGCCCGGCGCCCGGGCGATGTGCGACTGATCATCGATGTCGATCCCGCCGGACTGATGTGACCGGCCGCGGATGAAGTATTGCACGAAATTCGCTATCATAGCGACGATTGAGCGCGCTTCTCATATTACCGGAATACGATCTCCATGAAACAGAATAGCACCCGCGCGGCGCTGACCCGCCTTTCCGAAACCTATATACGGCTTGTTCTCTCGGTGGGGGGGCATGACAATGATTATGTCGATGCTTACTACGGCCCCGAGTCACTCAAAGGGGACCCGCTCCCGCTGGACGCCATACGGAAGAGGGGGGCTGCGGCAATCGGAGAGCTGAAGACTCTCTCCCCCACGCGGATGGACGAGATGGTGCGGCTCCGTCACCTCTACATGCTGCGCCAGCTCCAGTCGCTCGTCTCAAGAGTGGACATGCTCCTCGGAAAGAAAATGACGTTCGACGAGGAATCACAGGCACTCTACGACGCGACGGCACCCTCATACACGGAAGAGCATTTCCGGGAGATACTCGGTGAACTGGACGCGGTGCTGCCGGGGAAGGGGGCCGTGCCGGGACGATTTGAGGCCTACAGGGCGGCCTTTGTCGTCCCCGGGGAGAAGCTCGACCGGGTGTTTACCGCCGCGATTAATGAAAGCCGGAAGCGGACTGCGGAACGGATCGCTCTCCCCGAGGGTGAAAGCTTCACCGTGGAGTACGTGACGGGTAAATCCTGGAGCGGGTACAACTGGTTCAAAGGGAACTGCCACAGCCTGATACAGGTGAATACCGACTTCCCGATCACCGTGGACAGGGCCGTGGACCTGGCAAGTCATGAAGGATACCCCGGGCACCATGTCTACAATTCGCTCCTGGAGACCCGGCTCGTACGGGGAAGGAAGTGGATGGAGTTCACGGTCTACCCGCTGTTCAGCCCGCAGTCGCTCATCGCCGAGGGGACCGCGAATTTCGGCATCGAGATGGCGTTCCCGGGAGAGGAACGGGTGGAGTTCGAGCGGGAGGTCCTCTTCCCCCTGGCGGGCATTCCCGGGGAAGGCGCCCGGGAATATTACAGGATCCACGGGCTGTTCCTCAAGCTTGCATACGCGGGGAACGAGGCCGCGCGGAGGTATCTCGACGGGGAGTTTACGCGGGAGAAGGCGGTGGAATACCTGATGAGCTATGCGCTCATGTCGGCGGAGAGGGCGTTGCAGCGGACGAAGTTCTTCGACCAGTACCGGAGCTACGTCATCAACTACAACCTCGGCCAGGACATGGTGAAACGGTACATCGAGGCGGCGGGGGGAGTTCCGCGGAGACCGGAGCAGCGGTGGAAGATATTCGAGGAGCTCATTTCTTCCCCGCGTCTTCCGTCAGGCCTTCTTTATGTCACCTGATCAATTCGCATTCCTCGCGCAGTCGCTCGGGGCCGGGTTGCTTGCCGGATGGATCGCGTACATTATCGGACGCCGGGGTCTTCTTCTGCTCGGCCTCCGGTGCGATTCGGCGTGGGAGGATCTCTCCTTTTCCGGCGCGGCGGGGCTCGGTGTTATCGCGCTTGTCGCATTCGGACTCGGGACGGCCGGCGTCCTCCGGCCGGGTCTTTTTGCATCCGTTCTTGCTCTCCTCCTCCTGTTCTCCCTCTCCGCGCTGCGCGCCGGAGGGATCCTCCCGGGGGGCCCGGAGGGGGGAGCCGTGCTGCGCCGGACGACATTCATTATCATACTGCTTCTGACGATCCCGCTCCTTCTGCTCCCCCTCTATCCTCCGACCGCACCTGACGCCGTCACATACCACCTTGCAGTCGCCAGGAAGTTTGCGACCTCGGGCACTGTGAGCCCCACGCCGGAGTTCCATTACGCAGTCTGGCCCGAGCTTGCGGAGAGCCTCTTCGCGGGGGCCCTTCTTCTCGGAAACGAGGTCACGGCACAGTGGGTGAGCTTCCTGGCTCTCGCTGTCACTGCCGCCGCGGTGGCGGCGTTTGCCCGGCGGGCGGGCGGAGAGCCGGCCGGGCTCTGGGGAGCGGGGCTGCTCCTGAGTAGTGCAGCCTTCCTGTGCCTCGGCGCGGTGGCGTACGCCGACATGATCCTCACGGCGTTCGTGACGGTCGCCGTTCTCTCGTTTGAGCGATGGAAGGGGGAAGGAGGAGAACGGTGGCTCGCCGTTTCGGGGTTCATGGCAGGGTGCGCGGCCGGGACAAAGTATTCAGCGCTCTTCTTCCCTCCGGTCCTCCTCGGGATGATAGCGGCGGCGACGGGCCGGCAACGGGGAGTTCGCCCGGTGCTGATGTTTCTGGTCCCCTGTGCGGCAACCGCTCTCCCCTGGTACTTATTCAATTTGTATTACACGGGGAATCCCGTCTGGCCGTTCTTCTCCCGGGCCTTCGGGGCCCGGTACTGGAACGAAACCGACGTTGCGGGACAGACCTGGGATCTGCTCTCCCATTATGGAACGGGGAAGAGCTTCCCGGCACTCCTCATGCTGCCGTGGAATCTGTTCGCGCACGGCGAGCTGTTTCACACGGACGAGCTGTTTCACGCTCACGCGTCTCTCTCGTATCTGCTCATCGCGGGATTCCCTTTCGCTCTGTATGCGGTGACGCGGGATCGATCCGCCCGCCGGCTGGCATCGATCGCGGCGGCATACACGATTTTCTGGTTCTTCACCGCGCAGTTACTCCGCTACCTGATTCCCGTCGTCCCCCTTTACTGCGCGATTGCCGCCGCAGGGGCAGGCCAGCTCCTCAGGCGGTTCGTGAGCCCGAGGGTCCTCCCCGCCGGGGGGGCTCTTCTGGCGATTGCGCTGTTCCTCCCCGCCGCGTACTTCCCCCTCCGGACTGTGGCAACAGATGGGCTTCCTCCTTCGACTCCCGGGGAGCGGGACAGGTTCCTGGAGAAGCGCCTCCCGTCGTACGGGGCTGTCCGGTTTCTGAACGCCCGGGCCGGAAGTGCATACACGCTCTATTCGTACCAGGTTCCCCAGATGGCTTATTTCACGAACGGGGCGTTCCGGGGGGACAATTTCGGGCCCTGGCGGTATTCGCGCATCGAGGGGGCGATCGAGGCACGCGAGGATACATTACTCACCGCGTTGCACGATCTGGGCGCAGGCTACCTGCTCATCACCGATGACATCCCGGGGTCCGGCTGCAGGGAAGAGTGGCTCACGCGCAGGTTCGTGGTCCCGTACTACCGCTCCCCCGGGGTTGCGCTCTTCCGTGTGTCATCCGCTCCGCTTGCCGCCGCGTACGGGCCGGAACTCGTCTCCCCGGACGATATTCGAGGGAAAGTGAGTTTCTCACACGCGGGGATACGGGTCGATGTCACGGAGGGGAGGATGTACCTCCTCACGTGCACAGGATCGGCACATCCGGACTTCGCAAACGCCGTGCTGCAGATGACCTGGCTGGACGAACGGGGGACGCGCATACGGACGGACGAGGCATCAGGAGTCTTCCTGGCGAGCACGACGGTCCTCAGGCTGATCTCCACATCACCCGCACGCGCATCGGCGGCATCGGTGGCCCTCGATCCTCTCGGTGAAACGGCACCCGTGATCACCCGGGTCTCGGCGCGTGAAATCCGTTTCACTCCTTCTGAAGCATCAGGGATCAAACAGTGATCCCTGCCCCACGACGGTTGCGGCGGCCCGCCGTTTCTTCACCGCGAGCGAGCACCCGAACGCTTCACGCAGTTTCCCGACATCGTACCCGAACGGCAGAAGGAGCGTCTCGACGGCTTTCAGAGCCATGTCGGTATATGTCTCGATGTCGTACCCCTCGGCCGATTCGTAGAGGGGGACAGGGAGCGCCTTGGCGGGCTTTTTCTTCCCCGAGAGATCCACGATGATGTATTCGACCATTTCTCCCGGCGCAAGGTGCACTCCCGCTTCCTCCAGGGCCTTTGCCGCGCCGGCACTGGCGGTGTTTGTCGTGTATTCCTCCGCCTCCCGGGTCAGGTGGCGGCGGATCACCANNAGCAGAAGCTCCAGTTCCGCGACTGTCGCCCCCGCGCCGAAGATCTGCAGCATCTCCCCCTGCAGGCGCTTGATGAAGACCGGGGTGTCGCGCCTCCGGACCTCGATGCCGCGGATCTTGATCTCGTTGTTCGCGTACCAGCCGACGTACCTGTTGGCGGTGGGTATGCGNNGCTTCGCGCGAGAATGCGTTCACCGATTCATGCGCCTCGATGCGGCCGAAACGGGCGTTCTTGTAGCCGAGGTATCCGAAGCAGGTCACCAGCATCCATTTCAGCGCGTTCTGCCGGCGGTCATAGAGCTTCCACTGTTCGTCCCCCGCGCGCTTCAGGGCTTTCTTCTTTTTCTTGTATGCGGCGCGCTTCGTGACGACGGTGCGGAGCGTGGCGGGGACAATCCCTTCGCGGCGCTCGCAGATCGTGTAGCCCAGCTCGGGGACCGCCCTGTTGCTGCAGCAACGGCAGTTGACGGTCTCCGGGGAGATGTTGTGCCGGACCATGATCGTCGGGTACATCGACACGAAGTCCATTTCCGCGATCTGCTCGTGGAACCCCATGACCGGCTGGAAGATGAGTCCCCCCCGGTCGGCAAGGAGCAGCGTGGAGGCGGATTTGAATTCCTCGGGTTCCCGTTTTTTTGCCGGGATGAGGTACCCGTGGCGCGACGCCCACGAAAGCTGCATCGAGGAAAGGGCGGAACCGATCGTCGAGCGGGACTGGTGCTGCACGGGAAGCTGCGTCAGGCGNNTCGGTATCAAGGTGCCAGCGCCCGGCAAGCTCGAACGCGCCGTCCTTGTGGACGATTTTCCCGTAGGCGAAATAGCTGGTCTCCCCTGTCGTGAAGTACCCCGCGGAGGGGTCCCTGTTGAGCGCCAGCGGGATTTCTTCTTCTGCGGCAATGCGCGTGAGCATCGGAAGCAGTATGGCGTCCCCGTATTCTGTCATGATGATGTCCGGGTCGCAGCGCGCGAGGTGGCGGTTGAGCGATCCGATCACCTCCGCCGGCTCCTCGTTTTCCAGCGCGTACGTGCTGCCGTCGTAGCCGACCTCCAGCTGGTAGGTCTTCCGGTACTTCGGCGAGACGAAGTCGGGGACATTTTTCAGCGTCATCGTCACCAGCGGGGGGAGCCGGTATTCCAGGGCGCCGGGATCATCGTCGAGATTCCAGGAAATCAGCCGTCCTTCTTCATCGAGCGTGTACTCGCCGAAGGCCAGCGGGAAGAGCCCGGTCCTGTAGAGATAGAGCTGC
>PMND01000126.1 GCA_003161955.1 Ignavibacteriota bacterium
ATACGGACGGGAGCAGTGCTCACTGTCCCCGATGCGACGGTCCCTGTTGCCGTGACCTGCACGACACCCGCCCTGATCCCCGAGCTGAGCGTCATGATCGCCTGTCCGACAGTGTTCGTCGTTACAACGGTCGGGGAGAGGAATTCTCCGCCACCCGGGCCGCTGGCAATCGTGAACGTCAGCTGTATCGAATGAGAAACGTCGACAGGGAGCCCGAGCGAGTCCCTCACCTCCCACGTCAGTGTCGTGGTCTCCGACCCGCCGACCCCCTTCACCGCGATTTCAGGAGGCACCGCCCCCAGGAAGGCGATCGTCTGGGCAATCCCGCTCCCCCCGCCGCCGCTGATCTGGGAGCGGCGCGCCATCGACACGTTGACCGACGTTGGGGTGGCGTTCGCACGGATCGGGGCGACGATTGAGGTGTCGCGCCAGCCCGAGATGTGGAACGAGAGGACCACGGTGGATGTGCTGTCGATGTTGAACGAGAACGAATAGGCCCCGGTGGAAGTCGTGACCTCGGACTGGGTCCCGGCCGTAAGGCTCTGTGCGGAAATCGTGACACCCGAGAGCGGTGTCTGCGTGGTCTGATCGCTCACAATCCCCGTCACGACTCCTTTTCCCGCCTGGGGACTGTTCGAACTGTTGTTGCTGTTGCATGACACGGCGAGTGCCCCCATCGCCGCGACAAAGAGAACTCCACAGAATGTCTTTCTCATTGGGTGCCGTCCCTTTCGTTGTGTGGACCTGTCAACGCGGTCACTCAGCCTTTTTGAGCGAGACGTGACGTTCATACCTCATCTGATCCAGCAGCCAACGATCGAAAATGCCGTCCTCTTTCGTCTTCTGCGTGATCCGTTCCTGAAGCGTGGGGACCAGCTCGGCTTTCAGCAGGATCACCAGTTCCTTCTTCACAAGGTTGTCGCTGTTGAAACCGAAGAGATACCGGAGCCCGAAGACATACCAGGGGAGATCCTTCAGGAACGGGATCCCTTCGCGGACGACGTCATTCTCGGAATTATACAGCCCCCCGATGATCGTCTCTTCGCCGTCCAGCAGGAGCAGGTTCGTTGTGGCCTTGGTCTTGTTGATGATCGTGCTGATGGCGCCGGGCTGGACATCGCTCCGCTCGACGTCCACGTTCATGTGTATGAAACTCACTCCCTGCTCCGTGATGACCTGCGGGGTCACCTTGGCGATCGTGCCCGCGCTGTAGAATTTGTCGATGAGGTTTCCCGCAAAGTCACGCTCACGGATCGAGAAATCCTGGCCGACCTGGATGCGCCCTTCCTGCCCCGATCGGACGACAATATCGGGGCTGCTCATGATCTCCCCCAGCTCGTAGTTCGAGAAGATACTCGCAATGAAGTCGAGATTCGCAAAGCTCACGTGAGGAGTCACTTCGGTCTTGAAGATGGTGCTCGTGACCTGTGTCGCTCCCAGGAACGAGGAATTGATGTCCACGTTGCTCGTGCTCTTCATGAACTTCCAGTCGATGCCCGCCTGGTCGAGCTTGGTGAGGTTGACTTCGAAGAAGACCGTCGAGATCTTGACTTCCCGGCTCCTGAAATTGGCCGGTTCCTTGTGGATTTCGACGTCCCCGCCCCCCCCCGGACCGGTCGTCGTGATGGCACCGGGCTGATTTTTTCCCGCTTCAGAGCCGGCCGCGGCGCCGATCTGGATGTAGTTCTCGTACTCCGTGAACCAGATGTCGTTCTTCCGGCAGATCGCCTCGAGCGCGTCCTTCCACTGCATCCCCTGGATGTCGACGTTGATCGGCATCGTGCGGCGCTCGGTGTCGATGATGATCTTCCCTGTGAATTTCTTGCTGATCTCGCTGATGGCCGTGAGCGCCCGGTCCAGGGGCGTCGTCGGTGCGATGGAGACCAGCTCCTGGGGGGAGGTGTAGCCGCGCGTCTGTTTCTGCCACGCCTGGTCCCCCTGTGCGTACGCACCATCCCGCGCGGCACACGCCATGACCAGAACCACGAACAACGCTGTCTTCTTCATGATATCCTCGGTCCTATTTTTTTACAACTGTTTGAAGTGGGCCATAGCGGATCTTCAGTTCGACCTTTTCGATGATGCCCCCCTTATTCAGCGTCCCCTCGATGCGTCCGCCTTCGGGATCGATTTTCGTCAAGTACCCGAGATATATTTCATCCCCTTCCTGGAGGGTCCGGATGTTGTTGCTCTGATCGAGAACGTACGCCTTCCCTGTGATCACGGCCTTGAGGTCCGAGCGTTCGATCTCCACGAGCTCGCGCGTGTTCGGGGTGATGCCGCTCGAGATGACGGGTGTGAAGGGATCCACGTTCAGCGTGTTCGGGGTGATCGACCTCTCCCCCATGGAGCTGGAGAGCTCGGCCACGGAGGAAAAGTAGGCATGGACGAGCATGTCAAACGTCACGAGGACCTTCCCCTCTTCCTTTTCCGTCGGGGCCACTTCGATCCCCTTCATCGAGATCGACTGTATCTTGAAGAGCTTCCTGTCGTTCTCCAGGTACCAGATGAACCTGTAGAAATTGTCGAATGGGGCTTCTCCCTTCAGGTTATAGACGTTATAACCGTAGCTGCCGTGTGACTGCAGGCCGTTGTAGACCATGTCGAGCTTGACGTACCCGCTCAGGTCGATCAGCCGGCTGAAGTAGGCGTAGCTCTGCGAGGTGATGTCCACGGGGGGGATGTCCTTGTTCCGGTTCTCCCACCGCTTCTGGGTGTCGGTCAGCAGCGCGCTCAGGTCGTTGAACTGGTTGACGAGGTTCGGCGTGTTTTGCAGCTCCTCGTCGATCTGCTTCACCTGCTTTTCAATCGTCTTCGCTTTCCGGGGAAGGTTGAACGCGCGTATGTACGTCCCCACACCCATGATGACGAGGAACAGGATGCCGAGCGCGACACTGTTGCGGATTTTATATGACACGACCGTTCTCCTTTTCCTTCAGTGATTACTGGCCGCCGGCAAGCGCAGGGACCTCGATCTGGTACCGGTAAACGGTCTGCTCGCGAATTGCCTGGACATCCACCTCTTTCAAAAGCGAGTTGTCGAAGAGGGTTGAGAGCCGCGGGATACGGGTACGATAGACGGCGAACCCGTTAAGATGGAGGACGCTGTTCTCCCCCGCGGTGAAATCGGAGAGCCAGATCGAATTGAGATCCTCGACGCCGTGACTGATCTGGGTCAGGACCTTGCTCCAGCGCTCCGAGCCCGGCACGAGCGAATCGTACAGTGCGAGCGAGGTCTTATACCGGACGAGCTGCGATTGGAGTGCGTCGATCGAACTCGAGAGCGTCTGGTTTTCCGCCCGCTGACCCTCCTTGAGCATCAGGACCTCCCGGAGCTCCTTGATCTCCTTCCCCTTCTGCGCAATCGTCCAGGTGAAGAAAATAGTCGAGAAAAAGAGGAGGAGGAGGAGCAGATATCCGTGCCAGGCCAGCTTGAAGACACGCTGTCCTTCGCGGACCTCCGCAGGGAGCAGGTTTATCCTGTAGATGTTCGGGTTATCCGTGTCAAGGACTTTCCATGCCGCCCCGATCGGGACGGCATAGTCGGAGATGGTCTCCTGCTGTTCCGCGCTGAGCTCGGAGGTATCCAGGCGCGGGGCGAGGAGATATTCAACTTCCTGGTCGGGAAGCTGCTGGAGGAGAAAATCGCGGAACCCGATCCGCTTGGATTCCCCGGCGAGTATGATCCGGTTGATCCTCGGGATGGCCAGGTTGTCCTGTTCCAGCAGCAGACGGCTGTAGACGGTGTTCAGGAGATTCGGCGAATCGTATCCTTCGCCCAGGATGGGAGCAAATTGATAAAACTGGTCGCCCCGCATGAATATCAGGCGCGTGAACTCCACCCCGACATAGATGATGACGGACACTTCCTGCGGCTGGAGGTCGTAGTTGAGGCGGACCAGGTTCATCAGCGAGACGTCCGAGCTGTCGATCGCCGGGATGAACGGGATGCGTCCGCCCATGAACCCTTTGACGTTTTCCAGGGAATTGATCAGGCTCAGGCCGTCCTCGCGGACGATGCAGAGAAGATTTCCTTCGTCGGTCCTGATCGCATCGACGGCGTCCGCGGCCGGCTGGAACGCGCGGATGTTCTTCAGCTCCTCGAGTATGCGGTCCTTGAGCTTCGTCCCCTTGAGTCCGAAATCGCTTTCAAGGACGTGGTAATAGATCGCCGGCTCGGCCAGACTGTAGGTGAGCGAGTAGTTGTTTACGGGATACTGGGCGAGAAGCCCGAGCAGCACCGCATTGTTGTCATCAGTCTGGGCTTCAGGGAGGGCCTCGGTCGAGGAGGTCTCACCGAGGCTGAATGCATCAGTGCTCTCTCCCATGGCAGGAACCATCGTCTCGGCCGGTTTCTGCTCCTGGAGCTTCGTGATCAGCGTCGCCGATTTCAGATCCCGGACAGTGACACGCTTCTTGCGGATGGTCAGGTGTGCAAGCTTGACATCCAGACCATCGACGAAGACGCCCAGGACCGATTTTCCTCGTCCGGTTACCGTGACCATAGGGGGACTTTGTCTGTTGTGAATGGAGACAAACTCAATCACCCACTTGGGTGATGTTCATGATCTGCTGGAAGCGGCGCTTGTTGTTGGCGGCAACGATCGCGTTTTCCAGGGATATCTTCTTCTGCATGTACAACCGTTTCAAGTCCTGCTCCAGCGTGGTCATGCCGACGTCCCCCGACTCAGCCATCATCTGGTAGATTTCGCCCGTGTTGTTGTTCTTGATGGCGGCGCGGACGGACGGGATGACGATCATGACTTCCTTCGCGAGCAGACGCTTGCCGTCGAGGCTCGGAACCAGCTTCTGGGAGATGACGGCGGTGAGCGTGTCGGCAAGCCTCATGCGGACGCGCTCCTGTTCGGGGCCGGGGACTTCACCGATGATGCGGTCGATCGTCTCCACCGCCGAGGCGGTATGCAGTGTGGAAAAGACCTTGTGTCCGCTGTCCGTGATTTCGAGCGCGGTGAGGATCGTGTCCGGGTCACGCATCTCCCCGATGACGATGATATCGGGGTCCTGCCGGAGAGACTGGATCGCTCCTTCTTTGAACGAAAGCGTGTCGCGACCGACTTCCCTGTGCCGGACGATGCAGTGGTCCGGCCTGTGGACATACTCCACGGGGGACGCGATGATCACAACATGGCCGTCGACAGTGTGATTGTTGGCATCGATGATGCTGTCCAGCGTCGCGCTCTTCCCGGAGCCGGTGATACCGGTGACAAGCGTCAGCCCCTGCTCCGTGTGGGCAAGGCTGAGCATTTTCGTCACATTGGGATGGAACTCGAGATTCTTGTAGGGGCGCACGGTCGCCTGAATGGCACGCATGTTGAGCGCGAGGTGGTCGAGGTCGAAATACGCGTTCGCCCTGAACCGGTACATCTGATCGTCTTCGACGATGCTGTACGAGAGATCGAGGCTCCGGTTCTCATACAGGAACAGTCGCTGCCGCTCGATCAGAATACTCTGAATGAGGACGTTGAATTCATCGAGCGTAAATTTCCCCAGGTCCTTGGCGGGGCGTTTCTCCCCGTAGATCCGGTACCAGACATTCCCTCCCGTGCCGTATCCGCCCATGTCAATGTCGGACGCATTGATGTTCGACATCTTCATGAGGTAACTGTCCATGAGTTTCCGGAGCGCAGTCCGCTCTGCAGGCGATTGCTTGGTCAGCAGGTCGCCGATGAGCATCTGCCTCTCCATCCCCGGCACAGTGTCAGGGATGGCTCCGGAGATTTCCTGCAGGGTCCGTATTGCAGTCTCTATCATATCGCGAGATTTGACGAATGATTGAACCGAAAACCAACTATGAATATATCCAATGACGAATCCATTGTCAACAAGTCAAACCGGGACAAAGCTCACTGCCCGTCATCTGAGCAGGGACTTCATTTCCGACAGGCAATGGCATAAAAATGAATGTATTATGACCGCTCATGCATCCCTGCACACCCGGGATTTCTTCAATTCTCCCACCATGAGACCATTTCGAAGCTGTCCGAATATGGAAAATATGGGGGTTGCTGGTGGTCGAACCTCGGATCGTTCTTGATGCTGTACGAAAACCCGTTCAGGAACTGGAGAGGCGGACCCGGGTTGAACAACCCGAGGCTCCCGGCGGTGGTCTGCGTGACGCCGCCGAAGAGGTTGACTCTCCCGCTCGGCGGTATATTCCAGAAATTCTCGGCAGTCAATTCGCCGGTCTGACAGTAGACCGTGGCCTGTATGTTGAGGACCGACGAAGCGTTGCGGGTGGCATTCTCGGTGATATACGCCATCCGTCCCGCCACGACCCCGAGCATGTCCGTCGAGGCTGGATTTCCGACAGGGCTCGTTTTCGCCACGACGTCCCCGTCGATCCAGACATTTCCCTTGTTCGTCGCGGCCCCGGAATTTCCGAATGCCGCCACCGTGAGATCTGCATTGTACGTCCCCTTGATCCGGAGGTCCGCATTCTTGACGACGATGACGCCATTGGGCGCGAGTGCGCTGATCGCCATCGTCGTGTCACGCACGCTCCCGTTCGGAGGGATCTGGACACGCACCTGGTCGTTCATGAACGTCAATGCGACGTCGTTCATTCCGGACGTCTCGTCAAAGAGGCCGCCGCCGAGCGTCGCAGCGGACGTGAGATTGGTCTGGAGATTTGCCATGCTGGGGCGCTTCGCAAGGACGCCCCACTCGTACCCCCCATTGTATGTGGGGTTGCCTGACGGACCGAGCTGTGCGGCAAGTGCGGCGGTCAACTTCTGGTCAAAGTAGGGCGTCCCGTCCAGATGGAACCTCCCGTTTGTGTGCGCGGGACCGTACACGGAGTCGCCGGTGATCTTCCAATCGTCCTGCCCCTTAAACGGTCCGTTAGTACCGTCAGGCCCGACATAGCCGTTGGTCTCGGTCTCGGTGAACCAGCTGAACTTGGCGAACTGCACATGTTTGAAGACCCCCTCCACAGTATCACGGAATGGGACCCCGTTCTGGTCGGTCATATTTGTCCACGCGACGCTCCGGAGTGTGACCCAGAGCGGCTGCGGAGTGTTGTTGAAATATATGACCGAATCGTGCCCCCCGAAGAAATCGGCGCCGAAGTTCGACGGGAAGGCGCTGTAGTTGAGCAGGTACTGCGTCCCGACATTTGCGACGGAAACCGCGATGTTATGGACCTGCGTCGACCCGTAATACATCGAATACGTGTCCATCGAGCTGACACTGTTGCGGGTGATGTTATTGAGCACCAGCCCCACGATCAGCGTCAACCCTACGACGTAAATAATGCTTGACCTCCCCATAGCACCCCCCTTATCCGCCGTGTCGTTTGATATTGCGTGAGGAAAGACGTGTCTGACGCCAGTACGCCGCGGCGAACTGGCTGTTGTCCGGGTTCACCGCATCCTGAATCTTATACGGACTCTCCACGCGCAATGAGATCTCGATTGTCCAGATCTGGCTGTAGTGGAGAGCATCGAGAGGATAAATGGTGTCCCCCTTTGCGTTAAAGTAGCGCAGATAAAACTGCGTCACCCCGAGCCCGGCGGCCCCCAGCGCATCGTCGCCGTTGAACTTCCTGAAGAGTACCCGGATGTTCGGATTCGGCAGTGTCGTGAGAACGGGACCGGTGAACCACTCCACGCTGTCGATGGTGCCGGTCCGGTAGAGGTCGGAATAGAACTTGATATGGCCCGTGTCCGCGAGCGCGATGCTCAGTCTCGGATCGGGAAGAGTGTACCCGATCTTGCGGAAATCGGACTCGAGGTCCTGGACGATGGCCGCCATTGACTGCTGGACGTTCAGGCCGGCCATCGACGCGTCGGCGCTCCCGGAGATAGTTTCGTTCAGCCGGAGCCCCATGAGTATGACAAACCCCGCGATGAGTACGGAGCCTATGAGATCGAGCATGACGGACATTCAGACTCTCCCTTCTTACCCCCTAGGGGTTCAATTCCAGTAGCTCATGATAGCCGGGTAGGCGAGCGTGTCGGGCTTCACCCCCGTGATGCCCGTGGCCGAAGGGCTTGTCACGAACACTGTGATCTTCTTGTGCCATGTCTGCCTGACCGCATAGGCGGCATCGAGATTGGGAGGGTTGACGTACGTCACCGTACATGTGACGTAGTATTTGGCGCGTATACCTGGGACGGTAACCTGGATGTAGCCCGGCGTCGCGTCGGCGTCAGCGGGGACCTCGCTGTGGTAGCAAATCTTCAGATTGTTGAAATCGTCAACGTCGTCGAAGTCTCTGTTCCCGCTCAAGGGAGGATAGCCGCGGTAACCTTCACCCGCCTCCGGGCCGAGAGATCCGGGGAGGGTGAGAAGCGTAGAATCGATGAGTGCGGCGGCATTGGAGTCGGCCACCACCTTGTCGAACATTTTCCCCATCGCCTCCTCGACGAGCGACGTCGAGAGCGATATCGCGGTGACGCCGAATTCGCTCGTGTACATGATGTCGTTTGTCTGGTAGATCGTGGAGTTCGTGTTCAGGATCAACACCCCGAGCATCACAATCGCCCCGATGGCCATCATCATCTGACCGAGATTCATACTCCAGTCCCTCCCATTGCACCCCTCCCGACGTCAGTCGGCCGTCGTTGCCGATGCGATCTCCTCCAGCGTCGTCTGGCCAAGCTTGATGCGCTCGATGCCGGCGCGGCGAAGGTCCCACATCCCGTCCTTTGCCGCCTGCACCCTCACGGCCTCCTCGTCAACTTCCTCACCGGAGCGGACGATGAGATTCCGGATCTCCCGCGTGAAGTACAGGGCCTCATGGATGGCGGCGCGCCCCTTGTAACCGCCGTTGCACTTGTCGCATCCGGCGGCTTCGTACACTGTGATCTTCTCCAGGTCCTCGGGCGGAAAGCCGAATTTTATGTACGTTTCGCGATCGATCTCGTTCCTGGGTATCGGGCGCTTGCAGGCCGAGCAGAGGGTACGGATCAGGCGCTGGGCGACTATGATGTTGATCGCATAGGCGATCAGGAACGGCTCGATCCCCATTTTGTAGAGACGGCTCACCGCGCTCGGGGCATCGTTTGTGTGAAGCGTGGAGAACGTCAGGTGTCCGGTGTTCGCGAGCTTGATCGCGATCTCCGCAGTGGTCTTGTCACGCATCTCTCCGACAAGGACGATGTCAGGGTCGTGACGGAGGATCCCGCGGATGGCCATGTCGAAATTCATCTTCGGACCGATCTTGAGCTGCCGCGCCCCCTTGATGATGTACTCCACCGGGTCTTCGACGGTCAGCACGTTCAACGTCGGATCGATGACCTGATGCAGGGCGGCCACGAGCGTCGTGCTCTTCCCGCATCCGGTCGGCCCTGTCAGGATGACGATCCCCTGAGGTTTGCTGATGGCCTTGTCGAAAAACGTCCTCGCAGGCCCTATGAGCCCCAGCTTGCCCAGGTCAGTGATCACCTTGCGGTCATCGAGCACGCGGATGACGATGCTCTCGAACTTGTGCCGGTACTCGATCCCCACGATCGGCATGATCGAGACGCGGAAGCGTATCATCGTGTCGTCGATGAGGCGCTGGATGAAGCCGTCCTGCGACATCTCACGTTCGAACCGGTCGACGTTTTTCGACCTGTCTTTCACGACTGCCGCGACCGCCTCCGGCATCGTCTTGTCCTGCACATGCCACAGCTTGAGCGAACCGTCCACGCGGAACCAGAACTCCGTCCGGTTCCCTTCCTTCGCAAGGATATGAATGTCACTCGCCCCCTGACGGACGGCCTCGACCAGTGCTCCTTCGACGAGATTGACGAGTGCGCTCTTGCTGATTTCGGCTTCGAGCGTTTCCTCGTCGAGCGCCGACTCCTCCTCCTCCTCCTTCATCTGCAGGCCGACCTGGGAGTTCTCCAGCAGCTTGAGGAACTCGTTCTCGGGCGGTATCACCTGCTCGAAGAGGCTCTGGAGGTCCTTGAGCCGGCAATACGCCACCTCGTACTTCTTGGCCCCGAAATTCCGGGCGATGAGGGGGAGGCGCCTGTCTGTAGGGTCCGCAGCGACGATGATCAGTTTATCCGGCTGCTTCTCGTCGAAACGGAGCGGAAGCATTTTTGTCTGGACCAGCATGTCGCGGACGTTCGACGGGAGGCCGTCGACGTACCTCTTGATGAAGTCCAGCTTCGGCTTGTCGAGCGTTTCGTCCGAGAGGTAGATCTCGCGGAAGGCATACAGGTCGGCCACCTCGCGGAAGACCGCGTCGTGGTCGGCGTTGAAATCATTCACCAGGATCTGGCCGAGGTTCCGCCGGTTCTTCTTTTCCTCGGACTCCTTGACCTTCAGGGATTTCTCCAGGGTCTCGTAGTCGATGATCCCCTTTTTCAGGAGAGCGAACCCGATTTTGTCGGTGATGTCTATGTGCGCCATTGGACGTCGGCAGTAGTTGGGGGTTCCACAGATTCAACGCACAGTCAGGCGGATGGTTCCCTGACAACACTCACCGCAGCCGCACCCATTGCCGGGTTTTTCGGTTTTATTGTCGCGGTCTCGGACGAGACAAGCGTCAGCGCCGTCAGCACGATCATGATGATCATGGATATCCAGAGCTGGATGAAGTCAATGGCGTTCTTCATCTTATACGAGGTCTCCTTCTCGTAGTACTCCGCAAGCTGTAATGCGGTATTTTTCACTGTCCCCGTCTCGGCCCCGGAATGGAAACGGGAAACGGCGGTCTTGGTGAAGACCCCCGTGGCTTCGAAGGCCTCGGTAATGCCCGCGCCCTTCTGGATCATCATCGGCAGGGCTATCGTCTTGATCTGGTGCTCCATGAACTTGTTTCCGCAGGCCTCCGCTGCCATGCGGATGACCTCGATGTTTTCGCCTGCGCCGCTGTACAGTGCGTAAAACACCCTGCAGAAGATCTCGATGCTCGTCTTGTGGAGCAGGTTTCCCATCACGGGGATGGACCAGAGGTACTTGTCCATGATGAACCTCCCCCGTTCCGTCGTGAAGAACCTGAACGCGAAAATCGTCGGGACGATGACGAGGATGAGCAGAATGATAATGTGGCTGACGAGGAAATCGCTCATCGCGAGCGTCACCCGCGTCATGGGAGGAAGCTCGATCTTGAACTTGACGAACAGCTTCGCGGTGGCCGGGAAGATGTAGCCGACGTAGTAGATCACCGCTCCGAACAGGACGACGAGCGTGACGAGAGGCGTGATGAGCGCGCTCTTGAGGTTTTTCTTGAAATCCGCCTGCCGCTCCAGAAACTTGGCCGTGCTGTCGTAGATCTCGGCCATGTTGCCGCTCTTTGAAGCCAGCCCGAGCATGTGGGCGGTGAACCGGCCCAGGACAGCCTCATGCTTGATGAACGCCCGCTCACTGTCCTTTCCCTGCTTCAGCTCAGTGTTGATGTCCTTGATGGCCTCGCGCAGCGTCCTGTTCTGGACGTCGTTCACCATCAGCTGCATGATCTCGTTGAACGGGAGCTTCTGGCGGATCAGGTCCGCGCTGACGCGGACGAACGTCACGATCTCACTGGCAGGGGGCTTTGCCTTAAAATCCAGGAACCGGCGCTGGACGCGGATGACCCGGTACCCCATTTTCTGGAGTGCTTCCTGCACTTCCCCCTTGGTAAATGCCTTCTGTTCACCGCTGATCGGCTTCTCCGTGCCTCGCTGGACCCTGTAGACCCAGGTCGCGCGGGGAACGATATGCAGAAGTTTGAAATTGCGCTGCGTGGCGAGCTGCGTGGCCTTTTGCTTCGCGGCGCGGGTGGAATCGGCTTCAAGAATACCCTGGACAGGCTTCCCCGCCCCCGTCACCCCCTCAATCCGAAACTCCGGCATCCAGTTGACCCTCCCTTGTATCAATACAGACGTGGGTGCAATGTTGTTCGCTGGCGCGACATGGATTGTGTTTCTCATCAAACAGAGAAAGGGTACCCTCCCCCGATCGACTCGCGATGCTCGTCTACCGGATCCCCCACCCGGTAACGCGCGAGAACGACCTGAAGAGGTACCCCCTCCCCAATTCCCTTGCTACATCAATTGACACCGGTTAGTTCAATACCCAGACACTGTCAGCGCTTTTGAATACTTTGATATGGACCAGCACGGCGCTCGTGCCGTTCGT
>PMND01000144.1 GCA_003161955.1 Ignavibacteriota bacterium
CGGTGCGTGTTGGTGATCTCGATATAATAGCCGAAGACGTTGTTGAATCCCACTTTGAGAGAGGAGATGCCGGTCCGTTCCCGCTCCTTCCGTTGCATCTCTGCGATCCATTGCTTGCCGCTGAATGCGAGCTTCCTGAGGTCGTCGAGTTCCTTGTTGTAGCCGCTCCGTATGACCCCCCCGTCGGCGAGCGCGGCGGGAGGCTCAGGTTCGATCCCGCGTTCGAGAAGCGCGACGGTCCCGGGGAGTACGTGGAGCCCCTCGCGGAGCTCGGCAAGGGGAGGGGTGGCGGCGCTCCGGATGGCATCGCGCACGACGGCCACCGATTGGAGTGCGCACTTCAGCGCGATCATCTCGCGTGGCGTGGCCCGTCCGGTGCATACCCGGGTGTTCAGCCGCTCCAGGTCGCCGATACGCCCCAGTACCGGCGCGGTCGCCTCGAGCAGAGAAACGGAGCGCACGAATTCCTCCACCGCATCGAGCCTGCGGCGGATGGCCTCGACGGTGTTCAGCGGGTTGTTGACCCATTGCTTCAGGAGCCGCCCCCCCATGGGAGTGAAGGTCCGGTCCAGCACGCCGAAGAGCGTCCCGTCGCTGGAGCCTGTGCTGGAGGAGGTTATCTCGAGGTTCCGCTTCGTCGAAGGATCGAGAACGATGTGGTCCCCCACATCATACGGCGTGATCCTGCGTATATGCAGGAGGTTCGATTTCTGCGTCTCCTGCAGGTAGTGCATCGCCGCCCCCGCGGCAATCACTGCAAGCCCCCTGTCTTCGAGCCCGAATCCCTTCAGAGACTGCGTTTTCAACTGCCCCGTGATCAGCTCACGGGCATAATCTTCGGTGTAGATCCAGTCGTCCAGCGTGCTGTACAGACCGTTGAATACACCTGCAAGCAGCCCCCGGAGGGTCTCGAGGTCCCGCTTCTGGACTATGATTTCCGAGGGGCTCACCGAGGAGACCTGCTCGGCAAGTGATTTGAGCGGGAATTCGCTTGCGCGGAACTCGGCCGTCGTGACATCGACATACGCGAACCCGACGGCATCGGCCCCGGTCACGAGGGGCGTGGGAAGGACGATCGCGGCGAGGTAATTGTTCAGTTTCTGGTCCAGCACCTGGTCGGAAAAGGCCACCCCCGGGGTCACAACCTCGATCACCTCCCGCTTGACGATCCCNNTTCGGGAGGTACGAATCGAGGGCGTGATGGGGGAATCCTGCGAGCGGGATCTCGCCTGCGGCTCCGTTCCCCCTTTTCGTCAGCGTGATACCGAGGACGCGGGAAGTGATCTTCGCGTCTTCCTCAAACGTCTCGAAGAAATCTCCCATGCGGAAGAGAAGAATCGTATCGGGATGCTTCGCCTTCACCTGGGCGTATTGCTTCATCAGTGGAGTGGACATGAAGGCAATTAACCCGATGCAGGTTCGTAGAATCCGCTTCTCATCTGTCCAGTATCATGAATATCCCTTCAATCCGCCCCATCGGGGCGGAGAGCTGAATCCCCGCGACACTCCCCCTGACACGTTCATATGTCTCGCGTGCTATCGAAACTCCTTCTGCGAACCCTTCTTCCTTCGTCGTCGTCTTGCGCATCCTCTCGAGTATCTCCGCCGGCACGGAAGCCCCCGGAACCTCGTTATTCATGAACTCCGCGTTCCGGAACGAAACGAGGGGCCAGATTCCGCAGATGAGCGGTATCTTCACATCGGCGATTCTCTTCATGAAACGCTCGAGTATGCGGATATCAAACACGGGCTGCGTGATCATGTATTCGGCCCCGGCCTCGATTTTCCATTCCAGGCGTTTCAGTTCTTCCTCCAGGTTGATAGCTCCGGGGTTCACCCCCACGCCGATGCTGAATCCGGTCGGGTCTCCGATCGGGTTGCCGGCAAGATCGAGCCCGTGGTTGAGACGGTTGATGACGTTCGTCAGTCCGATCGCGTCCACATCGAACACCGCCGTGGCGTTCGGGTAGTTCCCGAGCTTCGGCGGGTCACCCGTGATCGCAAGGACATTGCGCAGGCCGAGAGCCCATGCGCCCAGCAGATCGGATTGCATGCCGATCACGTTCCTGTCCCTGCATGCGAAATGGAGCACGGTCTCGATCCCGATGTCCCGCTGTATGATTGCGGCCATCGCCAGTGCGGACATCCGTGCAGACGCGCGCGGCCCGTCGGGAATGTTGATCGCGTCGATTCCGAAATGATGGAGCCGGCGGGCCTTTACCACCTCTTTGTGCGGTGAGACTCCGCGGGGGGACACAAGCTCCGCGAGCGTCACGAACTCGCCACGCACCAGCTTGGTCGAAAGGCGCGATTTTTCCGTTCTCGCCGCAACATGCACGGCTTCCGGCGCGGTGATCGTGAGGCTCGCTGAGCTCCTGTCCATCCTCTTGACGGGCTGGAGCGCCCGCACGGCACGGCGGATCGCGCGGATATGCTCGGGGTTCGTCCCGCAGCAGCCGCCGACGATTGTGGCCCCCGTCTGTATGAAGCGTTTCGCGTATTCCGCCATGTACTCGGGGGATGTCATATAGATGTTCCGTCCGCCGATATTCTGGGGAAGCCCGGCGTTCGGCTGGACGGAGAGCGGCATTGCCGTCAGCGTCTTCAGGGTCTCGAGCGCATCGAGCATTGCGCGTGGCCCGACCGAGCAATTGAGGCCGAGCGTATCGACCCCCGTGTTCTCCACCCCTTTGACAAAGCTCTCCAGTGTCGCTCCGCTGAGCAGGTTCCCATCGTCGTTGATCGTCACCTGCGCCATGACCGGGATTTCCCTGTCCAGCTCCTTCACCGCGCGGATCGCCTGGTCGAGCTCTGCAATAAGGGGGAAAGTCTCCAGCACAATCAGGTCGACGCCCCCTTCCAGCAGGCCCCTGACCTGCTCTTTGAACGCATCGCGCGCCTCGTCATACGACAGCTTTCCGAGCGGCTCGATCTGCACCCCGAGCGGCCCCACCGATCCGGCCACGAGGACTTCTCCTCCGGCGGCCGCTTTCGCAAGCTGGGCCCCCTTCAGGTTNNTCGTCGAAGCAGGTATTGATGTAGATCCCCTTTTCGTACAGGTAGGTCCCGACGCCGCCGTCGAAGACGACGACTTCGTTGTTCTGCAGTCTCTCTCTGAATCCCTTCATGTGCATGCCGCTCTTTAATAATCGAACTGTGTCGGGGCAATCCTGCTCCTCCCCCGCCACTCATAATACGAAAATTTTGCTCCGCGGCCAAAATGACAGGTTTCTTGACTCTCCCCCCCGAAATCTCTATATATATACGGCATATACTGCACGAGAACCCCCTTCTGGATGAACCGGGAGTATCATCACTGGCACAGTCCGTCGCTTGGACGGAATATGGAGCTCCTCGTGTTCGGGCATGCCGGGACTCCTCTCCTTGTGTCCCCCGCATCCAGGGGGAGGAAAAACGAACTCTGACGATCCCTCTACACCCGGAGCTCCCATGAAACGGATCGGCATACTTTTCGGAATGGAGAACACATTCCCCCCCGCCGTGATCGCCCGCATCAACGAAATTTCAGGGGAGATTTCGACGCCCGTGCGCGCTGAGTTTGCAAAAATCGGCGCGACGGACATGGAAGTCCCGTCGGGCTATGACCTGATCATCGACAGGATCTCTCATGACATTCCGTACTACCGGGCGTACCTGAAGAACGCCGTCCTGCACGGGGCAATCGTGATCAACAACCCGTTCTGGTGGAGCGCGGATGACAAGTTCTTCAACTATGCGCTTGCGGCGCAGCTCGGTGTTGCGGTGCCGAAGACGGTCCTTCTCCCTTCACAGCGCCCACCCCCGGACACGACTTCGATGTCCATGAGGAACCTCACCTATCCGCTCGACTGGAATGAGGTCTTTCGCACGGTCGGCTTTCCTGCGTTTCTCAAGCCGCACAGCGGCGGCGGCTGGAAGCACGTGTACAGGGTCAACAATGAGCCGGAGTTCTTCGATGCCTACCACCGGACCGGCGATCTTGTCATGACCCTTCAGGAGGGGATCGAATTCGACGATTACGTCCGTTGCTACTGCGTCGGACGCGAGAAAGTCCGTATCATGCGGTTCGATCCCAGAAAGTCGCATGAAGGGCGCTATGTCTGCGACGCATCCCCGCTCGATCCTCCTCTTGAGAGGCGGATCACGGATGACTGCCTCACGCTCAACCAGGCGCTCGGGTACGACTTCAACACGGTGGAGTTCGCGATCCGCGACGGCGTCCCGTACGCGATCGATTTCCTGAACCCGGCCCCGGACGCCGACCTCAACTCCGTCGGCCCCGAAAACTTCCGGTGGGTCGTCAACGCGGTCGCGGAGATGGCCGTGGAGCGCGTCACGGGAGGAGGCGGAACTCCGCGGGAGTACCGCTGGGCGGAATTCCTGAACGGCGGCATGAAACCGCCGGCGGTGAAAAGGCGCCGGGCTGCACGCACCCCGGGGCGAACTGATGCGTCATGAGCACACGTCCCGTGTGCACCGGCGTGTGTGATCTCCTGAGCGTTTTCCGGCAAAAATCATGATCAAGGAACTCCGCACCGATTTCAACCGGCAGTGGAACGCGGGCCGGTACCGGCGCCTTCTCGAGAGGCTTGACTCCCGTTGCGGGGCGCATGTCAGCTTCAGGGTCTGCGAGACCCCTGTCTTCATACCGGCGTACCTCATCCGGCTGATGGAACAGAGCGGGGGGGAAATCATGGAACAGCTCGTGGGAAACGCCGCCTACATGGCCGCATCGGACCAGGCTATTCCCTCGCGCTTCAAAGTCCCCCGTGAGGATCCTCATCCCCTTTTTGCCGCGGTCGATTTCGGCATCGAACAGAGCCCCGGCGGCAGGCTTGCTCCCAGGCTTATCGAGCTGCAGGGCTTTCCCACGCTCTACGCCTACCAGCCTGTGCTCTGTCAGGAATACGGGGCCGTGTACGACCTCCCTTCCGGCCTGAACCAGTACGCCGCCGGGATGGAAGCGGACAACTACGGTATGCTCTTCAGGGCCGCGGTCCTCGGGAACAGGGCGCCGGAGAACGTCGTCTTGATGGAAATTGATCCGCTTCAGCAGAAGACCCTCCCCGACTTTATCCTGACTGCGAAACTCTGCGGGATATCGATCGTCAACGTCCGTGATATTGTCCGGAAGGGGAGGAAGCTCTACTATAAGAAAGGGGCAACTCTCATCCCGGTTGACCGTATTTATAACAGGGTAATACCGGAAGGTTTGGAGAGGTCCGGGGCGCGCCTCCCGTTCAGACTGAAGGATGACATCGAGGTCGAGTGGGCCGGTCATCCCAACTGGTTCTTCCGCATGAGCAAGTTCTCTCTCCCGTTCATCAAGCACCCCACCGTGCCGAAGACGATATTCCTGTCGGATGTCACCGCGCCTCCGGGAGACTTGAGAGACTGGGTCCTGAAGCCCCTCTTCTCCTTCGCCGGAGGGGGCGTGAAAGTCTCACCCGCCCGCTTTGATATCGATTCTGTCACCGGACCCCGGCGGCAGGAGTACATCCTGCAGGAAAGGGTCGAAAACGCGGGGGTCGTTGACACACCCGCCGGCCCGGCAAAAGCCGAAGTCCGTATACTGTACGTCTGGCACGAGCATCCCGTCCCCGTCCTCAATCTCGTACGGCTGGGACGCGGGACGATGATGGGAGTCGATCAAAACAGGAACATGGACTGGGTCGGCAGCTCCGCCGGCTTCTGGCCCGCATGATAAATTCCCGCTAGGAGAAAAATCCCCACATGAACGGAGACCCAATGAACCCGCTTCGCGATGTCACATTGTGCATACTCGGATTGTCCCTGGCGGCATCTTCCTCCTCGCTCAGCCAGCAGCGCGACAGGAGCAAAATCCCTGAGAGCTACCGGTGGAACCTCACCGACCTGTTCCCCTCCGATGACGCATGGGAACAGGCAAAACAGGCGTTCTCCGGAAAAATCGGTGCGCCGGGAAAGAAGGACGGCGTCATGGAGCAATTCCGCGGNNTTTGGCGCGAAGGTGGCGTACATCGAGCCCGAGATTCTGAGTATGGGGAAGGAAAAGATCAGGACCTTTCTTGCCCGGGAACCGAAACTGAAGGTATACCGCCACAACCTTGACGACGTTCTCCGCAGGAAATTGCACACCGGGACCGAACCCGAAGAGAAGATCATCGCCGACGCAAGTCTGATGGCAGACGCGGCCGACAACATTTACGGCATATTCTCGAATGCGGAATTCCCGTACCCGAGCGTCACACTCAGCGACGGAACGACCGTCAAGCTGGACAAAGCCGCTTTTACGCTGTACAGGGCGGTGCCGAACAGGGAAGACAGGAAAAAGGTCTTTCAGTCGTTCTTCGGAAAGATCAACGAGTTCCGCGCAACGTTTGGCACGCAACTGTACGCGGAAGTGAAAAAAGACATGTTCTACATGAACGCGAGACACTACAAATCCTGCGTCGAATCCGCGCTTGACGGGGGGAATATCCCCGTCGCGGTCTACCGGAGCCTCGTGAACAATGTCGGCAGCAACCTCGGGACGTTTCACCGGTACCTTCGGCTCCGTGCCCGCATGATGGGGGTCGACACGCTCCATTACTACGACCTGTACGGTCCTCTCGTGAAACACGTGGATATCGACTACAGTTATGAGGAGGCGGAAAAGCTCGTCCTCGCCTCGCTTGCACCCCTGGGAGAGGACTACATCAAAGTCGCGCGCAAGGGATTTGCGGAACGGTGGCTGGATGTCTACCCCGCCGACGGAAAACGGTCGGGCGCGTACTCCCAGGGTGGGGCCTATGACGTTCACCCCTACATGCTCCTCAACTATAACGGCAAGTATGATGACGTGAGCACGCTGGCCCATGAATTCGGTCACACGATGCACAGCTACCTCTCCAACACATCGCAGCCGTATCCCACGTCGCAGTATTCGATATTCGTGGCGGAGGTGGCGTCGACGTTCAACGAAGCCCTTCTCCTGGATTACATGCTGAAGACGATTAAAGACGACGATGCCCGTCTGACCCTCCTCGGCAGCTACCTTGACGGACTCCGCGGCACCCTCATCAGACAGACGCAGTTCGCGGAGTTCGAGCTCCGCATACACGAGAAAGCGGAGAAGGGGGAGACGCTGACGGGGGACGTCCTTGACGCCCTGTACATGGAAATCGCCAGGCGGTACTACGGCCACGACGAAGGGGTCTGCATCGTCGATGACGAAGTCAGGGCGGAGTGGGCCTATATCCCCCATTTCTACTACAACTTCTACGTCTTCCAGTACGCCACGTCTCTCACCGCTTCCGGCGCACTCTCGGAGGAGGTCCTCGCGGGGGATAAGGATGCAACGAAGCGATATCTCGAGCTTCTGAAATCTGGCGGGTCCGACTATCCGATCGCGCTTCTGAAGAAGGCGGGGATCGATATGACGACATCGGCTCCCTTCGAGCTGGCAATGAAGAAGATGAACCGGGTCATGGATGAGATCGAGCAAATCCTCGACAGAAGAAAGAAATGAAAGATGGCGTCCCGGAGCTGTAACATCCTGTTCACAATAAAGGAGTTTCCATGCGAATCCTCCCCCTTGTCCTGGCCCTTCTCATGGCGTCCTGCGCCCCGTCCCTGACCGGAGATCAGAAATTTGAATCTCTTGCCGGGAATTACATAGGAGCTCTGCTCCGCATGAACCCCGAGTGGGCGACCACGCTCGGGGATCACCGGTACGACGGGGAGCTCTCCGACTACTCGGCTGCCGGCGTTGCCGCCTCGCGCGCTCTGACAGTCTCGTACCTTGATTCTCTGAAATCCATCGACGTCGGCGGGCTCAACGCCGCGAACAGCATCGACTGCCGGATACTCGTGACCAATCTGGAATACGCGCTCTTCCAGATCGACTCGTTGCGCGAGTACGAATGGAACCCGATGAACTATAACCCCGGCGGGGCGATCTACGCTCTGCTGGCGCGTGATTTCGCGCCCCTGGACGAGCGCCTGGAAAACGTCCGCCGCCGGTTGACCCGGATCCCCGCAATACTCGACGCCGCGAGAAAGGTCCTGAAGACTCCGCCGAAGATCTACACCGAGACCGCACTGCAGCAAAATACGGGGACGATCGGCCTCATACGGGATGAACTGAGCGTCTACGTCGCGCAGAGCGGATGGACGGCGGAGAAGAAAGCGGCCCTGAAGGCCGCGCAGGACACCGCAGTCGGAGCACTCCAGGGCTTTGGAGAATGGATGCAGAAGGATCTCCTCCCGCGCTCGACCGCCGATTTCCGGCTCGGAGACGGCCTCTACAGGCGGAAGCTCCGGTACGCCCTCGAGGCGGACATCTCAGAAGAAGAGATCATGAAGCGGGCGGAGACGGACCTCCGCCGGACCCAGGAAGCGCTCTATGAAACCGCCCTCCCCCTGTACCGGGGTTTCCTGCCGAAGGGAGACACAACGGACAGGAAGACGGTCATCAGGAAGGTCCTGGACAAGCTGGCCGGGAGCCATCCCGGCAACGGGAACATTGTGGAACGCGCGACGGAAGACCTCCGGAAAACCACCGATTTCGTCCGGGCGCAGGGCCTGGTCACGGTCCCTTCCGACCCCGTCAAGGTGATCGTAATGCCGGAATACCAGCGGGGGGTTGCGGTGGCCTATTGCGATGCCGCGGGTCCTCTGGAGAAAAACGGGGCGACATTTTTCTCGATCTCTCCGACGCCGAAGGACTGGACGAAGGAGCGGACGGTCTCATTCTTCCGCGAATACAACGACTATATGCTCCAGAACCTCACGATCCACGAGGCGATGCCGGGGCACTATCTCCAGCTTGCTCACGCCAACCAGTTCAAAGCCCCGACGATGGTCCGTGCGATATTCTCGAGCGGGACGTTCATCGAGGGGTGGGCGACATACGCCGAGCAGCTCATGGTTGAAAAGGGATACGGCGGGCCGGAACTCAGGATGCAGCAGCTCAAGATGCGCCTGCGGCTCATCATCAACGCGATGCTTGATCAGAAGATTCACACGCAGGGGATGACAGAGCAGCAGGCGATGGACCTCATGAAGAACGAAGGGTATCAGGAAGACGGGGAAGCGGCGGGGAAGTGGCGGCGGGCGTGTCTTTCCTCGACACAGCTTTCGACGTACTACGTGGGGAACATCGGGATCAACGACCTCCGGGCGGCCTACGAGAAGAAGTTCGGGTCAACGAGCGGGCTGAAGACGATGCATGACGCGCTCCTCTCGTTCGGATCGCCGGCCCCGCGGTACGTGAAGGATGCAATGGGACTCTGAGGATGTGATCCACGGGGTTGTGCGTATGTCCCTGAAATGAAACGACCGCAGGCGACTCGGCTCCGCCTGCGGTCGTTTTGTTACTTGTAGCTGTTCAGCGCCTTCATGTAGTTTGCCCGCTCGAATGCGGTCGGGTCGGCCACCGACTTCTGGCTCATGCTCCCTTTCATCTGTTTCACCGAATTGTACTCGTGTTCCTGCATCCACTGTGTTAGCTCGGCAAGGACCTCCCTGATCCTCCCCGGACCGTGCTTCAGAAGGGCGGAGCACATCATCGTCACGTCCGCCCCCGCCATCAGCATCTTGAGGACGTCTTCCGATGTGTGGATACCGCTCGTGGCGGCGATGCTCGCTTTCACTCTCCCGTGCAGTATCGCGACCCAGCGGAGCGGCAACCGGAGCGCCTGGGGCGTGCTCAGTATGACATTGGGGGCCACCTCGAGCGTCTCCAGATCGATATCCGGCTGGTAGAACCGGTTGAACAGCACGAGCCCGTTCGCTCCGGCGGCGTCGAGCTTGTGAGCCATGTTTGCCATCGAGCTGAAGAACGGGCTCAGCTTCATCGCGACCGGAATCTTGACGGTGCTCTTCACCGCCCGGAGGACTTCCAGGTATCTCTCCTCCACCTCCGTCCCCGGGAGGTTAGGCTCGGTGGGGATGTAGTACACGTTCAATTCGATCGCATCGGCCCCCGCCTCTTCGATCTTCTTTGCGAACTTCACCCAGCCTCCGGTGGAGATGCCGTTCAGGCTTCCGATCACCGGGATCCCGAGCGCCTGCTTTGTCCTGTGAAGGTGCTCCACATATTCCTCCGGCCCGAGGTTGTAGTCGTCGGCCTCCGGGAAGTATGTGATGGCTTCCGCGAAGCTCTCGGTGCCGTTGGCGAGATAGTAGTTCAGCTCCGCGGAGTCATGGACGATCTGTTCTTCGAAAAGGGAATACATTACAATCGCCGCCGCCCCTGCGTCTTCAAGCCGCTTCATGCTGTCCAGTGTGTG
>PMND01000106.1 GCA_003161955.1 Ignavibacteriota bacterium
CGCGATGCCAGGTTGACCAGGTCATTGACCATGGCGTCACGGTTCGCGTTCACGGCGCTGTCGGAGAACATCGTGATACCGACGGCCACCGCTATCCCGACGACGATAACGCCGAGGATGATAAGTAAGAGTTGCTGCTGTCCCATAACGTAGCTCCTTCTGTTGTGTGTGAGTTGATTAAATCCTGCGAGTTAGGCCTTGATTCTCTGTTTACATTCTAGCCCATATATAGCAAGGCTTATGCCAGATAATGAGGGAACAGAATGAGCGAAATAGGAGCAGAAAGGTGAAATTCAAAATCAGTCCGGTAAATCTTACCCTTGAGGGGTAACTTGTTCTCCCCACAAAGGTAACACTCGTGCCGGTCTCACGCAAGTGCGGCAGCCACCTCGGTGAGCGTCGTCACACCCTTCTTCAGCATCTCCACGCCATGCCGCTGTATCGTTACGGTCCCCTGACTCACTGCGACGTCTCTGAAGGCCTGTATGTCGAATCTNNGGAAGCCTCCCTTTGTACCCCGACGTGCAGTTGATGCAGCCCACCGGGCGGTAAAACTTCGTTGCGGCGGCTTCGTCTTCCGCAAAGCCGAGCCGCGTGACGAGTTCCCGGCTCACCTTTGTCATCGGTTCTTTGCATCGCTCGCAGAGCTTCCGTACCTGCCTCTGAGCGATGATCGCGCCCAGTCCTTCCGAGATCATGAAAGGCTCGTTCCCCATCGTCAGGAAGCGTGCGACAGCGGTCGTTGTGTCCCTGGCATGCAGCTTTCCGAACACCTGGCGTCCGGCAACGGCCAGACCGAGGGCCGTGGCGGAGGCGGCGGGACGGTCAAGATTGCCGATGTACACGATGTCTGTATCGTGCCGGAGGACTGCATCCAGGGCATCATCGAAGGCAAGCTTCGGATTGATCTTGACCTGCCGGGCCCCTTCCAGGAACAACTCGATCGGATCCTCGACGGTGACAGTATTGAGACCCGGCTTCATGACAGTGCGGAGCGCCGCCACCAGGGTTGCGGTCCTCCCGCCGCCGGACGGGCCTGCGATAACGACAAGACCCCGCGGACGCGCGAGAGCCTCCCTGAGCACACGAAGCGCGTGGGGCTGAGCGACAAGCGTATCGATATCGACCGTCTCCGGGTCACGCTGGACCCTGATGACCACGGATTCCAGTTTGCCGCTCAACTCGCGGGAAGATACCGGAAGGACGGAGACCGAGTAGCGGATAATCTGGCTGTCCACGGTCTTCTGAACCGCCCCCGTCTGTGCGGCCATCCGCTCGAAGCGGTCCATTCCCTGCCCGCGGGTCTTGATCACGGCGACAACGGCTTCCGCCCGGGTATCCTCGATCGTATACCAAAGCGCAAGCTGTCCGTCGATGCGGAAGCAGACGTCTGTCTTGCGCGCCGAGCGGGGTATCACATGGATGTCCGTGGCACCGACGCGGACCGCATCCGAGAAGACATTCTCCACGAGCCCGAGGAGCTGTCCGCGGGAGATATCCCTGTCGATGGCTCCTTCGAAATCCGACTCCTCCTCCTCCACGACCGATTCAGTCGCCGCGGGAGTGCTGCTCCCCGGCTGATCCTTCTCGAGGGTCAACTGGCGCCAGTATTCGGCCCAGTCGCGCTCTTTCATGTAACAGATTTCGAATTTCTTGTACGGCAGAGCTCGTGCGACGTCCGATATCTCCCGGTCCGCCGGATTCGGCGTGACGACAATGATCTTGTCGGGCTGGTTTTCCGCAAGGTCGTATGGGAGGACCTTGTGTCGCATCGCCAGCTGCCGTATCGATTCCGGCAGGCCGCGGAGGATCTTCAGCACGTCGGTCGGAAGAAGACGTCGCGCGCCGCGCTCGTTGATGTCGATCACCCGGAAGGCGTAGAACTGCGCGACCTGGTAGTGAAGGACATCCTGGGAGAGCCCAAATTCCTCCTTCAGGATCTCGACCAGGCTCCGCTTGTCCCGATCATTGGTCTTCTTCCACTCGGCCGCCTGCACCGCAACTTCTTCGGAGATGATCCTGTTGCGGACAAGGTGCTCGAGGAACGAAGTCATGAATGGCCGTGGAGTCCCTCCCTGCGTCTTCGGCGGGAGTGCCGCGCCCGTCCTGCGCTGATCGTCGTCCTGCTGCCGGGGCTCCGGAGGAGTTCCGAGTTTGGGCATTTCAGGTGCTTCCCTTGGTTGAAGTGCGAGTAGCCTTTTCAATCAGCGCGAGTATCTCCTCGATCGGCGTGGTCTTTCCGAGGAAGTAATCGTTCGGGGATTCCGCCGCGAGTCCCCGCGTATGCTCGTCATCGTACCCCGATATGAAGATGAACGGTATGTCCTTTGCATCCGTGAACTCCCGGACGAAACTGTGAAACCGCACGCCGTCCAGCGTCGGCATGAACACGTCCGACATGATCAGNNTCAGACGGCTCATTTGTGGGCCCTGTAGGGCTCGAACCTACGACCCGCAGATTATGAGTCTGCTGCTCTAACCAACTGAGCTAAGGGCCCGTGCTGATAATATAGACACAGACTGGTGAAAAAACAAGGAGTGGATTTTCCGCCATTTTTCCTGTATATTAGAGGCAAAGCAGTTTGCCCTGTATCACTCAAATCCCGCCCGGTTGTCCGTATTCTGTCACATGGTGCTGCGATCAGACGAAGGGGCTGTTTCTCCATGACACTATTACGCCTGTTTCTGACACCGGTTCTCTGCGGCACATTCGCTCTGCTTTTTCTCACGCCTGGCTCAGAGTGTGCCGCGCAGAAGCGACCGGGGCAGCTGCGCGATTTTCTTCTGCAGTTTAAAGGGAAGGAAATTCAGATCATCGACAATACCGGAGGAACTGAGCAATACGCATCCGGCGACCCCTCCAAGTCATACACGCTCACACTTAATGAAGTGGAATCTGATTATTTCGTTGTGAGCAGGAACACGGCCACCGACAAGAGGACATTCATCTATCCCATGAGTGTCATACGGCGCATCATTTACAAATTTGACAGCAAGCCGTATGACAGGATTTTGCTGGAAATGTACTGAAATGAGGCTTGACTTCCTCCCCGGTTTCTCCTATATTCATTGGAGCCAGGAGTAAAGCCTCGGTCTTCCTCAGTTCTGTCATTCCGACCTCCGCTCCAGACGAGCGATTTTCATGTCATTCTCAAGGCAGGAGGGTTTCTATGGCCAAAGGTAAAAGTATCCTCCATCATTGCGCCCATTGTGAACGGGCAACAAAAATGGAGGTCATCGGGCCGGTTGAAACCCAGCCGGAAAAGACCTGGTACCGGTGCACGCGGTGCCGGCACGCAACTCTCGTGGATGTGACCGCCCTGCGCATGAAGCAGGAAGAGTCTGCCAGGAAACCCGAACGGGAACAATGCCAGGACTACCGGCCAGAGAGTACTTACACCGTCGGAGATGCGATATTCCACAGCGAGTGGGGAATCGGCAAGGTCGTGTCCAAGGAACGGACGTCGGGAGGCGACAGGGCAATCGTCGTAGCCTTTGAAAAGCTCGGAGAACGAAAGCTGCTTGAAAATGTCGTCGTTGAGCCTGACGCCGGCTAGCACGCGGTTTCCGGGATACCCCGCCCGCGGAGTGGATTATCCAAGTTCATCACGTCACAAAACGCTGCAAACAGAAGGAGGTGATTTCGTTTGGTCGGCATCATCGTCTCGGACAATGAACCCATCGACCGCGCCATCAAGCGCTTCAAGAAGAAATACGAACGCTCCGGAGTATTGAAGGAGTTCAAGAAGCGGGCCTATTTCACGAAACCCTCCGTCAAGAAGCGGATGAAGAGAGTGAAAGCCATCCGCCGGGCACAGCGGACACTCGCTGAGCAGACGTAAAGCGATTCTCCTCAATGCACAACCCGTCGGAAGGCGGGTTGTGCATTTTCATCCGCCGCACACCCCTACCAGTTCATCCCGCGCGCGATAAGAATTCGCTGTGACTGAACGTTTCCGAGTCGTGCGGCCCGGCGGTATGCCTCCAGCGACCGTGATTCGTCCCGCTTCTGGAGTATCTGCCCGATGAGGAAATACGCATCCCGGGAATTCGGGTTCAGCACGATCACACGAGAGAGCGTGTCAAGGGCCTCATCATATTTTCCCATGAGCATCATTGCGTACCCCAGGTTGTACATTGCCTCGGAAGACGTCGGCTTGAGGGCAAGCGAATTCCTGTACCAGACGGCCGCGTCTTCAAACCGCCGTTCGACGAGCCTCAGGTTCCCCATATTGGTGAAGACGGCGTAATTCTGCGGGTTGATCGCCGCCGAGGCACGGAGTACGCGCTCCGCGCCTGAGGTGTCACTCAGCGAAATGTATGCACCGCCAAGATTACACATCGCTTCGGAAAACCTCGGATAGATCTCTATCGCACGCTTGAAGCTGGTGACGGCATCCGCGTAGTCCCCCCTTGCCTCCAGCGCAAGTCCCATCTCATTGTGCGCCAGAGAGTGGTCGGGGCTGACGAGCAGCGTGTGGCGCCAGACAGTCTCCGCGTCCCGCCAATCACCGATATCCGCCACCGTCAGTGCCGCCTGAACGAAAAGGATTGCACCCACGGGGAGGGCGAGACCCACGATCAAGACCCCGCTTCTCCGCCGGTTTCGGAGAATGGCCCATCCCGATGTGATCCCCGCACCGAGCAGAAGTGCGAACGGCGTCGCCGCAAAGTACGCATAACGGTTTGCCGCAAGCTGTATGGACGAGGGGACGAACCCTGCCATCGGGAGGAGCGCAACCAGATAGCAGGACCAGGCAAACAGCCACGCCCTGTGCCCCTTCCACCAGAGAAGAACGGACGCAAGGGTCAGGGCAGGTGCCATAAGCCAGACCAGCAGGAATCCGGGCGGCCCCGGATACGTGTACAGCGCGGCCAGGTCAACAGGCCAGACTGTTTTGAGCACATAGAATGAGATGTGATAGCACCCAAGTTCGATGCGGTTCACGCTCGCCTGGGCCCGAAGGACCTGCGCCATGCTCCCATCCTGTTCGGATGCGCTGTAGGCGACAGCGGCCGCGGCGAGACCGACGATCAGAAACGGGGTTATTTCCCGCAGGAGCCGCCACCACCTGCGCCGGCCTCCACCCGTACCCCCTGTGATCAGATCCAGTATTACCAGCACTCCCGCAAGCGTCATCACAGAGCCCTTTGCAATCAGCGCAAGTGCGAAGAGTCCGAGCGATCCCGCGTACCATCGTCCGGCTCCGGCACTCCCCCGTCGCCCTGCATAGACCATGAACGTCAGGAGAGCGGGGAAGGCGAAGAACGCCGAGAGCAAATCCTTCCTGCTCGAGGCACACGCGACTGATTCCACCCTGAGAGGGAGGGATGCAAATGCGAGCGCAGAGACGACCGCACCGGCAAGGATGGCCGTCTCCTGCTTTGTTCCCTCATCCGTCGGGGGTTCATGGTACCACCTGCGCCGGTATTCGCGAAAGACGGCCAGGGAGAGGAGGAACACCCAGACAGCGTTCAGGGAGTGGAACACGATGTTGGTAAGATGATGACCGCGCGAGTCCAGCCCCCATATTTTGTAGTCGACGGCGTGCGAGAGAAGCGTCAGCGGGGTCCAGGATTTGAAGTGGAAGTTGCTGAACATCTGCCACGCCATCGCGGGGGAGAGGGGCGCGATGTAGGGATTTGCGAGAACGTAGAATTCATCATCCCATCCGATGAAGTCATTGTTCAGGGCCCCGCTGAACAGCACAAATGTCGATGCGGCGATAAGGAGCGCAGCCAGGATAACCCCATGGCGCCCGGGATGAAAGTTCATAGTGCGCGCAGTCATGGTGGAGACGAGGGAATACGGGAGCCGGGACCGGTGAACAGAAAGGGAGACACACTCACCGATGGCCATCCCACCACGGCCAACAGGAATGTGCCTCCCTGTATCACCGATCAACCCCCCCTCTCACTCTTCGGGGGTCGATTCCTCTTCCCCTTTGGACTGCGCCTTTATTTCCTGAACTTCCTTGCGTATTTCCTGGGCTTTCTTCTTCAGCTCGTTCATGTTTTTCCGCACCCTGGTCCCCGCGGACTTGTTTCCCTTCTCATAGAACTTCACGAAGTCCTTATCAAACGACGCGACAAGGTCCTTCAACTCTTGAAGTCTGCTCATCGATGTCCCTCCTTGGGTTTGTGGTGAGAATGTTCCTTTTTCAGCGCGCCTTCATATTCCCTGCGCAACGACTCGACAAGCTCGCCGTGGCGATAGGTGTTCCTCTTAGATACCTGTTCTTGCGGGACTTCATTGAGTAGATGAATTAGAGGAATGCTGTAACTATTTACGATTCCATGTACGCTAAAAACAGTCAAAAAAGCAAGGGAATTTTGAGCGAATTCAATGATCCATGAAAATTGTGGTGGTCGTCAATTCAATATGAAAAATCAGAATAAAAGTGCTCAAATTCGCTTGACAGAAGGGATTTTTTTTCTTATTTTTATTTAGAATAATTCTAAACAGGAGCGGCAATGGACGTTGAAGGAGCTCACGAGATACTGACAAAATATCTGAAGTCGAACGGGAAGCTCCGCTCGACGCCGGAACGTTTTGCCGTCCTTGACACGATCCTCCAGATCCAGGGGCATTTCGATGCTGACAACCTCTATTACAGGATGATCACGAAGGGGGTCAAGATCTCCAAGGCCACAGTCTACAACACGCTGGACCTCCTTCAGGAGTGCGGGCTGGTCTCCAAATACCGGTTTGCCGAGAACACATCGAGATACGAAAAGGCATTCGGCCGGCCGCAGCATCACCACCTGATTTGCCTCGAATGCGGCGACATTATCGAGTTCGTCAACGACCACCTCGACACGCTCCAGGACGAAGTCTGCGGTGAGAAGGGCTTCACGCCGCAGAGCTCCACGCTGCAAATATTCGGCACATGCTCCAAATGCAGGAAAAAAGGGTAACGTAATGACGACCGACGCACACATGACATTGATAGACGCACCGGTAGGCACATTCGTCCGCATACGGCATCTCACATCACGCCCGGAAATATCGACGAGGCTGCGTGAACTCGGGTTTTGTGAGAACGCGGTAGTCCGCTGCGTCATGAAGGGATACGGAAACATAATCTGCGAGGTGTGCAACACGCGGGTGGGATTGGACAGCGGCCTCGCCCGCCGGATACAGGTGTCGGTGTCTGAGTGAGCAGTCCTGCCGGGGGCGCGGAATTGAACCGGCCCGGCGGTTTGAGGGGGGAACGACACGTGGCGCACGGATCCCGCGGGGCTTCACCCATACGGCTTGTTGCCCTGGTCGGCAATCCAAATTCCGGCAAGACGACGCTGTTTAACGCCCTGACCGGCCTCCGGCAAAGGGTCGGCAACTACCCCGGCGTGACCGTCGAGCGAAAGGAAGGGCGCCTCCGGCTCGGCGGAGGCCCGGAGGTGACTCTGCTCGACCTGCCGGGGACTTACAGCCTTATACCCGGATCCCCCGACGAACAGATTACCACCGACATACTCCTCGGAACGGCGGACCACACCCCTCTTCCCGACGCCGTTATCTGCGTCGTGGACGCGAATCACCTCGAACGAAACCTCTACCTCGTCAGCCAGATCATTGATCACAGGATACCGACCGTCGTTGCCCTCAACATGATCGATATCGCCGAACGGTCAGGGATCAGGATAGACGTGCGATCGCTCGCGCGTGAACTCGGTGTACCGGTGCTCCCCACCGTTGCAAGCAAGTCGGAAGGGATCGAAGAGCTCACGTCGGCCGTCGCCGCACTTCCCGCGGCAAACAGCCCGGGGAACGGATGGCGTCTCCCCGCTCCGGTAGAGAGGGAGACCGATGAACTGGCGGGAATACTTGAGGAAGCCCTTCATATTTCCCCCCCGAACGCCCGGCACGAAGCGATGAAGCTCCTCACCACGGAGAGCGCTCTCCTGGAGAGGATGGACCGGTTCGCGCCCGAGGTGATCGCCCACGTGAAGCGCGACCAGGAGAAACTGGATTTCCTTGGATTCGACAGGCATTCTGTTTTCGTTGAATCACGGTACGACTGGATCAAATCGGTCTGCATGCAGTCGGTCGCGCGGAAATCCTCACAGGAGAGGAGCCTGAGTGACAGGATCGACGCCGTCATTACCCACCGGGTGTGGGGCGTCGTGATATTCCTCGCCATGATGGCACTCGTGTTCCAGGCGATGTTCTCCTGGGCTCAGCTCCCGATGGATCTGATCAAGCAGGGATTCGACTGGCTGGGTACCCGCGTCGCCGTCGCCATGCCCCCGGGAGATCTCCGCGACCTGATTATCCACGGGGGGATCGCAGGCGTGGCGGCTGTCGTCACTTTTCTCCCCCAGATACTCTTCCTNNCACGGGAAATCCTTTATACCCCTCCTCGGCTCATTTGCGTGCGCCATCCCGGGGATCATGGCGACGCGGACTATAGGGAACCCGCGGGACAGGCTCGCCACGATGCTCGTCGCGCCCCTTGTGAGCTGCAGCGCAAGACTTCCCGTCTATGCGCTGATGATCGCCGCGGTGATCCCCCCTCTCACGATCTTCGGCTTTATTTCGCTCCCGGGAGTCACGATGCTCTCGATGTACCTTCTCGGCCTCGGGATGGCGCTCTTCATGGCCTGGATATTCAAGAAGACCCTCCTCCGGGGCGGCCCCCCCTCGTTCATCATCGAACTTCCGCCGTACACGATGCCTTCTCTCCGTTCGACGCTCACGCTGATGTGGGAAAGGGCGTGGCTGTTCCTCAAGAGGGCCGGAACGATCATACTGGGGGCCTCGATCCTTCTCTGGTTCCTGGCAAGCTACCCGAAGCTTGACGGCGGAACCCCTGCCGACAGGCTCAATCACAGTTTCGTGGGGTTCGCGGGACGCATGATCGAGCCGGCAATCCGGCCCCTCGGGTTCGACTGGAAGATCGGCATCGGGCTTATCACCTCGCTCATACAGCGCGAGGTTTTCGTGAGCACGATGGGGACGATCTATGACGTAGGATCCGGAGAGGGGGAGCACGGGGGGCTTGCAGAACGACTCAGGTCATCCAGGGATCCGCTCACCGGTGCGAATTCATTCACACCCCTCACCGGGATCTGCATCATGGTTTATTATGTGCTTGCCATGCAATGTTTTTCGACCGTGGCGGTCATGCGCAGGGAGACGAACGGCTGGAAGTGGCCCCTGTTTCAGGTCGCCTACATGACCGCGCTCGCCTACGGCGTGACATTCATCGTCTTCCGGGCCGGAACGGCGATGGGGATAGGAGGAGGATGATGGACTGGCAGCAGCCGGTGTCACTGGCGGTTGTCGCCTTCACGGGATATTTCTTCGTACGGCACGAGATCCGCCGGCGAAGAAAATCGCGCTCCCGGGCCTGCGGCTCGGACTGCGGCTGCGAAAGCGAAGAAGGATGGAAGATGGAGGATGGAAAATTGAGGATCGAGGATGACGGAAGAGGCACACCTTGAATCTGCAGTGTGAATGCCGTATCTTTGACAGAACAATCACCTGAAAAGGAGAGGCAACATGGAAGATCAGCAAGCCGGAACAGTGACCGAAGGGGTGGTATTCGAGGCACTGAAGGAATGCTACGACCCGGAAATCCCCGTCAACCTCGTCGACCTCGGCCTGATCTATGACGTCAAGATCATCGACGACTGGGTGGGGGTGAAGATGACGCTGACGACCCCCGGTTGCGGCATGAGCGGAATGATCTCACAGAATGTGCGGAACCGGGTACTCAAGGTCCCGGGTGTGAAGGAAGCCGACGTCCGGATCGTCTGGGACCCAGCCTGGTCGCCGGCGCGCATGTCGCCTGCAGCGAAAAAGAAACTGGGCATGAATACGTAGNNACGTAGCGATGACAGGACAGAAAAGGCTGCCTTACGGCAGCCTTTTCTGTTTATTCAGGTGCAGGGAAACCCGGCAGAAATCAGCGGGTGCCCCAGAGCATTTCCAGATTGCTGAACGACCCTTCCGGAATCACAGGATACACTTTCGATCCCTTGCTGAGTGGGACTGTGAGAGCCGGGAGAGCCGACACATCCACGAGCGGTATCGACCACCCGAAAGAAGAATTCATCACCGCAATGAACTGGTTTGCGACGACGCCGGACCCCTGATCAGACGGGTGTACGCCGTCGAAGCTGAATGTCCCGCCGCTTACGTAGTCTGCTGTGAACACCAACCCCGCCGAGCGGTACCCGTTCGCTTTGAGGTTGTTGAAAAATCCGTTGATGTCAACAACGGCGGCATGGTTCGTAGCCGCAACACCGGCGATGACAGCGTTAAACGCCTGGACGGATGCACCGGCCGTGGCCTGCTCCGTGGCGTCGAGGACGAGCGCATCGGGCCACGGATTCTGCGGATGGAGCCCGAATGGTTTTGTGGTATCGATCCCAGGAGGGAGAGCCGGGTAGCTATGGTCGCGGTACCACTTCCCCCCCGGGTGCCCGAGGAGCGGAGCATAGGGAGCGCCTGTGAGTGTGATCAAAGGCGGGTTCGATTCGGTGAAATTCGTGGTGCCGTCGGCCACCCCGGTGGTGCCGTGCTTCTGGTACTGGAGTACGACGCCGGCCGGGAGCTCCGCCGCGATCTGGGGTCCGAGCGTGTTGAAAAATGGTATCGCCCTGACATCCGGTATGTTGGCAACCACGATTTTTGCGTTCGGGAGGGCCGCGCGGAGCGTCCCGATGGCCTGCGTATAGAGAGCCGTGAATATGGGGGTCGACGTTGGAGCATTGGGCGACACCCCGCCGCTTGTGGCAAACCCGAGGACATCATTGTTCCCCAGCCAGAATGTCACGAGGTCGGGCTTCAGAGCGACAGCCTGCCTGAAAATGCTATTACCCAATGCCGCCTGGTTTCTGAGGACAAGTGCGAAGAGAGGATTGCTCCGGGGCGCAAGCGCCTTGAGAGCAACACTCGTGCTATCAAGGAAATCGAATATCACGGCGCCGGGAACGCCGAGATTATCATACGGACGCGGGAGAGTCGTGTTGATCGGCGACCCCGCGGGTGAACCGCGAGGGCCGATCACAGGACCGACCCAACTTATCAGCTCATACCTGGAGGCATTTATGCCACCGGCATCCGGCGTCCCGGGATCACTGTAGAGCGGCTGCTGGAACGTCCCAACTGTTCCCCCCGCCTGCGTAATCTGTTGCGCGATGAGATTCGGATAACTGTACGCCTGCGCGGATGCGAAAAGCCCGTTGGACTGGTAGCCGGCGGTAAGGCTGTTCCCGACGGCAACGTACTTGCCTACCGTCGCGCCACCCAAGCCGGCGACGGGCCCACTCGGCGCGGTGTTCTTGCAACCGCCGTACAGAACGGCGATCGCCAGTGCCAGCGCCACGATCCCATATTTCGTCAATTTCATACGAGGCTCCTTGGTTGGTTGTGTCACAGGGAGTAGCCGAGGTCGAGCGAGAAGAGGTTCGCGTAGCTCTTGTACGTCCCGTCAAAAGTGGTCGCCGGGATCGTGTTCGTCACTGTCCGGTCCAGGAACTTTATGAAGAGATACCCCGCATCGACCTTCAGATGTTCAGTCAGATTCAGGCCGATACCCGCGCTCAGGCCGTGCCGGTTCGCGTCCGGCAACAGAGGGTCGACGTACGCATCGGAGACGGGGGTATGGTCATAGTAGTATCCCGCCCTGAATTTCAGCGATCCGAGCGAATATTCGCCCCCCACGCGGAGTATGTACGTATCGCTGTAGTTTTTCGGCGCAGAGGTCGAGGAGCCGTCTTTGGTGAATGTAAATGTCAGGTTATCATACGATGACCAGCCGATATACTGGTAATCCGCTTCGAGTGACAGGGCGTCGGAAAACTTGTANNCCCGGAAGCACCGGGATGTCCGGTACAAATCCGGCACTCCCGTTCGCATCCACTTTCACTTTGCTCCTGTATGAGAGCCCGACCGTGAGCTGGGGGGTGGCCTTGTAGTCGATCCCGCCGTCAAATCCCCATCCATGAGCGGTCATGTCCAGCGTTACACGAGAATCGAAGGGGGCGGCCTTCTTCAGGAGGAGCGTGCCGCTCACATAGCTCACTCCGGCCCCGATCGAGAGGTTGTCAGCCAGACGGTAGGCGACTGTCGGCGTGAACCAGTAAGTTTTCAGGTCCACCTTCGTCACAAGGTTTTTCCCGGACCAGTTATCCGGCCACTCCGTCCCCAGCCCGTATGCATTGTAGGCTCCCACACCCACCTGAAGCCGGTCCATNNTTGTTCTGCGCGGGACCGTAGAACGAGATGGTCGGGACTATCCCGGTTGCGCCGAGGTAGATAGAGCCGGTCGTCTGAAATCCGAGGCCTGCAGGGTTGAAGTAAATCGCGGAAGCGTCAGAGGCCCGGGCCGCGAATGCCCCTCCCTGGGACATCGCACTGGCTCCGTGTTCATTGAGCTGGAAACCTCCTGCCAGCGCAACGGATGCCACAATCAGCGTCAGGAGAAGTGTCTCTCCAAGTTGTCGTACGCGCTTCATGGTGACTCCTTCTGTGTGGGTGAAATGGTAGCGGTTGGAGACTGTGGTGCAACTATCGAGAGCAAGAACGGTCGAGTAGTCCGGTAACAGCAGGAGACGGTGGAATCCAGGCTTGTGGAAGCGGTTGCAAAAATATACACTACCGAAGCATCAAATTCAACCCAAAAACCAGAAATATGAGCGGATTTTCTGCGGCTCAAATGTTGAACCGGAAGTGGGCGACATCCCCTTCCTGTATGAGATACTCCCTCCCCTCGATGGCCAGGAGTCCCGCGTCCCTGACCGCGGCTTCGGAACGGAGCCTGAGCAGATCGCCAGACTTGATGATTTCAGCCCGGATGAACCCCTTCTCGAAATCCGAGTGTATTACGCCGGCAGCCGCCGGTGCTGCGGTGCCACGGGGGACCGTCCAGGCACGCACCTCTTTGGGTCCCGCCGTGTAGAAGGTTATGAGAGTCAGAAGAGCGTACCCTTCGTGTATGACCTTTGTGAGCCCGGATTCCTTCAGCCCCAGTCCTTCGAGGAATGCCTGCCTCTCCCCCTCCCCCAGTTCTGCAACCTCCGCCTCAACGGCGGCGCTGATGCTCACAACCCGGGCCCCTTCATTCGCCGCGACGTCGCGAACACTCCGGACATAATCGTTCCCCTCTGCGACATCCTTCTCGTTCACATTGCAGACATACATCACCGGCTTGTTCGTAAGGAGATGGCAATCCCGCAGCCAGAGGCCTTCCTCGGCTGAGCGAACAGAAAAATACCGGACAAGCCTCCCTCCCATAAGATGGTCACGGACGCGGGCATGGAACTCCGCTTCCGCCCGGGATTTCTTCTCCCCTGATTTAGCGCGCTTTCCGGCTTCGGACAGTTTCCGTTCGACAGTTTCGAGATCCTTGAATATCAACTCCGCCTCGACAACTTCGATGTCGCGCCGGGGGTCTATGCTCCCATCGACATGGACGATGTTCGGATCGTCGAAGCAGCGGACGACATGCGCAATCGCGTCCACATCCCTGATGTGCGAGAGAAACTGATTTCCAAGACCTTCTCCCCCGCCCGCACCCCTGACCAGCCCGGCGATGTCCACAAATTCGATGACCGAGGGGACACGCTCCGCCGGTCTGTAGATATCAACAAGCCCGTCAAGCCGTGGATCAGGAATAGGCACGATCCCGACATTCGGGTCTATCGTGCAGAAGGGATAATTGGAAGCGTCGGCCCCGCCGGAGGTTATCGCGTTGAAAAGAGTTGATTTCCCCACGTTCGGGAGGCCGACGATCCCGCAGTTGAATCCCATCACGCGGGAGGACGGTCATGCGTGCCCGTTCCCAGGAGGCGGATGAGCTCGTTCCGGTCATCAAAATCGGGGTCTGCCCTTCCCCAGAGTGATTGGAGCCGGAGGCCGATCTCGCCGGTCATGCGGGCGTCCCCGCTCCGGTGGTAGATCCTGACGAGCGTGAGAAGCACGACGGGGGAGTTGGGGTTGACTTCGAGGGCACGCCCGCAGTCATCAAGCGCATCTTCCAGAGCGCCCGCGGCGAGATGAGTTTGCGCCCGCTGGTGTTCGACGGCGGCACGGGTGAGCGGAAGAGAGTAGCCCGCAGCACTATCACACGCTCCGAGCGCAGCTGCATAGTCCCCCCGATCCGTGAGCAGGCCGGCGTACGTGAGCTGGTACGAGAGCATTGCCGTGGAATTTGTCAGATGACGCCGCGCGAGAATCCGGGACATCCCGCGGAGCACATCGCCGGCCGCGCCGAAGTCTTTGAGTTTCCCGAGCGTGCGGACAAGCCCTTCGGAGGCGGCATAGTTGACGCTGTCGATACCGAGCGCACGCCGGAACTCCGCGGATGCCTCCCCGTACTTCCCTCTTTTGTAATCCAGCGATGCGCCGGCGACAAGCTGCGCGGCTTCAATTTCCGGCCCGGGAGGAAGGAGCGACAGACTCCTGTGAAACTGTTCCTCGGCTTCCTTCAGGCGTCCCAGAATGCTGTACACGGTCCCGATCTCGCGGACGGCATACCAGTAGTCAGGTTTGAGCTCGAGGGCTTTCCGGTATTGTTCCAGCGCCTCGTCATACCTCCCCGCCCTCACCAGGAGATCGGCATAACTCGCCCGCGGATCGGCTGCGTCCGGAGCAAGCCGGATATACCGTTGCATCAGCTCCACCGCTTTTTGCTGGTCGCCGAGCGTGGAATAGGCGTATCCGAGAGACATGACGGCCTGCGCGTACTCCGAGTCGGCGCCGACCGCCTTCCGGTAGCAGCCGAGCGCGGCGTCGTAGTTCTTGTCCATCTCTTCATACAATGCGCCGCGGAACAGGTAGGCCTCCTTCTCATCCGGGTAGAGGCTTATCAGCGAGTCGGCCGCCGATGCGGCGCGGTCGTTGTCGAAATCCAGTCGCGCGTGCCACATGGCAATGAAAAGTTGCTCGCGTTGGGTGGCCCCCCCCGAGAGCCGCACGGCCTCCTTCATCGCCCCCAGGGCGTTCCCTGCGCTCCCGCTCGCCGCGTCGACCATCGCCAGCCGGCACCAGGCGAGCGCAAACGTGGAGTCATGCCTGAGAGCCTCTTCGAAAAAGCGCTTCGCCTCCGGGTAATAGAATTTCTCCCATTGCGTGACGCCTTCCCGGTACGCACGGACGGCATCGGCTGATGCGGAGGTGAGCTTTTTCTCACGGCCGCACCCTACAAGAAGAATGGCGGCGAGAATGAGGAAGGAAGTGCTGACACCGGGAACGAGGGTCCGGATGCCCGCTGTGCGCCTCAACCGTCGCCGGCGGAGATCATGATTCTGAGCGGTCATGGAGGATGTATGCGCCGTGTGAGTTTTTAATATAGCGGTTCACGGCGTGCGTGTCAAGGCGAGGGGTCGCTCCGCAATAACCTGTGTGCACCAGATTGCCCCGCTCCTGGGTCCCGCTCATGAGCGGGGTCCCGGAGAGAGGGACTTCGCCCTGAGGAGCGGGCTCGCAATGACAGGCGGGAGACCGTGCAGGCGGGGTCAGTGGATACAGGGTCAGTGAAGGCGGGCGCTTTCGATGTTTCCTATCTCTCTCAGGAGGTCCCTCTTTGTGAACGCGGTCTTGCTCATGAGCCCCGAGACATACGCACCGAGCTGTTCGTGCGTCTCCTCGTCGATTTCCATGGCGGTGAGTATGATGATCGGTATCTCCCGCGTCGCAGGAATCTGCTTCAGTTGAAAGGCGACACTGAATCCGGAGGTCTCGGGCATAACGAGGTCGAGGATAATCAGGTCGGGTCTCTCGCGCGCGGCGAGTTCCACCCCTTCCCCCCCCTGAAACGCCTTGAACACCCGGTACCCCTCGCTCTCCAGTATCACCTGGATCAAATCAGTGGCCGCCCTGTCGTCATCGATGATAAGCACGGAAGGCCTCTGCTTGACGCTCCGCGGGAGAATATGGACACGATCGAGCGCCTGGATGAGGTCGTCGCGGTTGACGGGTTTGACGAAATAGTCGACCGCGCCGAGACTGAATCCCAGGTTCTTCTCGTCGAGTATCGAGACGATGATGACGGGGATGTGTTTGCAGAGGGGATGGCGCTTCAGTTCCTTCAGGACCTGCCAGCCGTCCTTCACCGGGAGAAGCAGGTCCAGCGTGATGACATTCGGGTGGAGGCGCTTTGCCATTTCCACGGCGTCGGAACCGTTACGGGCGATCTCCACCCGGTACCCCGCCGATTCGATGTGCATCCTGAGCAGCTCGCCTGCCTGCGGCGCGTCCTCGATGACGAGCGCCAGCGGCTTCTCCGCGCCATCCGCCGTCGATCGATTCTGACGCTCAAGTGCTTCCAGGAGCATCCCCGCCTGCACCGTCCTCTCGGAGCCTGCATCAACCATCATGGGGATCCGGAAGCGGATCGTCGTCCCCTTTCCCTCCTCGCTCTCAACCCGGATCGTCCCGCCATGCAGATCGATGAGTTTTTTCGTAATCGCGAGTCCGAGCCCTACCCCTTCCCTGTTCATCGCCCTGCCGCTCGCCGCCTGCTTGAACGGTTTGAACAGCCCCGCCACATCTTCCGGTGGAATGCCGATGCCGGAGTCTGCGACCGAAAATTCCAGGTCGTTGTCCACGCGGCGGAAGCTCACGCAGACACTCCCTCCCGGGTGACTGAACTTGATGGCGTTGGAGACAAGGTTGATGAGGATCTGCTGGAACCGGGTCTGGTCAACAACCAGTTCCTCGATGTCCTGCGGAAACCGGAACTCCAGCAGGATGTTCTTCTCCGCCAGCGCGGCGGCCAGCACCCTCGGGACGCTCTCCTGGAAATATGAGACGGGATAGCTGGCCACATGCAGGTCCATCTTCCCCGCCTCGATCTTCGAAAGATCAAGTATGTCGTTGATGATCTGCTGGAGGTGCCGTCCGCTCGTATTGATGTTTTTCATGAAATTCCGGACCGTCTCCGGGGGAAGGCCTTCAAGCTGCGTCGCCAGGAGTTCCGAGAACCCGATGATGGAATTCAGGGGGGAACGGAGCTCGTGGCTGAACGTTGCGAGAAACTTCTTCAGCGAGTCGCTTGCCTCGAGAGTCTTCTGTGTCTGTCCCTCGAGCTCAATGTTCTTCATCCGGAGCTCGTCCATCAGACGTTTCCGGCTCATCCCTCCCGCAAGATCGTTCGCCACCACCTGGAGGCTGTCCATCTCTTCGCTGATGAACGCCGTCTGCTTGATCGAGAAAACTTCCAGGATTCCCTGTACCTCTCCCTGGACGGTGAGAGGGAACACCACGAGGGATTTGAGTTTCCTCTCGGCGATCAGGCCGGGGAAAAGGGGTCCGAGCGTCCCGGCCGCGAGGTCGTCCGTCACAAGGACCTGACGAGTGTGCGCGACGCGCGCCGAGGGGTGGGGGGCGTCCTGACGGACCTGCTGGTGCACGACATCCGGCGGAAGGTCCACATCCATCAGCGCCGGGGCGACGAGCCGGATCTCATTTCCCCGGGGGTCATAGAGATAGACGCAGACGAGGGAGGAGGGTATTTCAAAAAGGAGGGCAATCTTGTCGGCTGCACGGACACAAAGCTCGTCAAGGTGCTGCGATGTGTTGATCGCCCGGGAGATGTCGACGAGAATCTCCTTGCGCCGGATATCCTTCTTCTTCCCGGTAATATCCTGGAAGAATACCGACAGCCCGTCCTCCGCGGGGTAGATCCGGACGTCGTACCAGGCTTCGAACCGGTCGTCCTTGTAGGATGTCTCAATGCTCTGAAATGTCTTCGTCGACATCGCGAGGCGGTAGGTCTCGCCCAGCTCCGCATCTTCGGCATTGGGAAACACCTCAAAGACATGTTTCCCAAGAACCTCTTCCGCCTTCATTCCCGTCCCCGACTCGGCCGCCCTGTTCCAGTATGTTATCCGAAACGCACTGTCGAGCGCGAAAAACCCGCCGCTGATGCTCTCCAGCACGCTTTCGTAGCGGAATTGGTCTGTCATGGAAGCTCCGGATCTCGTCGAAAAGCAGGACGAAGGGGGATGAATTGATGTAATTACTCAATTCGCCGCTAAAATGCAAGTTTAAATTTTCGAAGGGGTTACAGAGCTCATCTCAATTACCGTATGAGCCGGGCGTGCATATCCTGATTCATCCGGGGATGCACTGGTGCGGGTGCGCCGGACATCCGTGGCAGGGGGGATGCGATGGAGGGAAGTCGCCGGTTTTTATCCGGACGATGATACGGGCGACACTTTCCTCACGGCGGAGGAGGTCATCCGGAGCGAGGACCTTCTGAAACTCGACATCCGGATGGTGGGCGAAAAGTAACCGGATCCGGACGGCTGGAGCATTGCAGAGCCTGCGGACCATAAGAGCATAAAAATCGAGCTGGGCCCAGTATGCCCCGGCGCGCTGCATCAGATCCGCGGCCCTGACATTGTCGGTTTTGTAATCCAGGACGGTCCAGAGTCCGTCCGGCGCCCGGTAGAGCCGGTCGATCGTCCCGGTGATGAAGTCCTCGCCGAGCGAGGCGGAAATCGAGTATTCGGTCCGCACGTCCGTCCCACGGGAAATTTCCCTCCACGTCCGGGAGTCCAGGACCCCCGTCACCAGCCGTGCGACATCCGGAACGAGCGACGGATAGCCGGCCGCAGTGAACGGCGCTTCACGCACGAGGGCGGCGCGGACCGCGGAGTCGACAGGCTGCCCCCCCCCGGGGAGATCACCGGCATTCTCCATCACCGCATGAAAGACCCGGCCGCGAAGCTCCGCCGGATAGTCGCCGTCGCTGAATTCCTCCCCCGTCCCGGGTACGAAAGGCCCCCCCCCGGAAGGAACGCCGAGCACGTAGCGGAAGAAATATTTCGCGGGGCATTCGTCGTACGTGCGGATCCTGCTCGCTGAGAATATCTCCCCTTTCGACCGGGAGGGGACGGGGGCGATGTCGATGCGGCCGCCGGGGCGCTCCGTGACGGGTCCCGGCGAACATCCGGGGCGCGCAGGAAGCGTCTGTATGACCGGGACGACGAGCGTGTGGGCCTCATCGGTCGTCGCGGTCCCGTCATAGCGGGACGTGACGACGTCGAATCTGAGCGGTCCGGGCACGATCGGCTGACCCCGCTCCTCGCAACAGCGCACAAGCCATCCCATCCATGTCCCGGGGCGCTCCCCCCCGCCCCCGTCCGCCGACAGGAGCAGTCGGTCGCGCGCCCGCGTGCACGCAACGTAGAAGATCCTCTGCTCTTCCTCCGCCGACTTGCGCCGGGCCTGCGCTTGCAGGACCTCCGAAAGAGGTGCGGCAACAGACTCACCCCGGGCGAACAACCCGATGCCGACTGCAGCGTCGAGGAAGGGTTCGTCGTCACTCTGGAACTGTCTCTGCAGATCGGGCACGATGACGACGGGAAATTCCAGCCCCTTCGCCGCGTGGATCGTCATGATCCGGACTGCGTCCGTCTGAGACTCGATTGCCGCCTGTCCTTCTTTTTCCTCCTCCTCAATCAGGCGATCGAGCCTTGCTACGAAGTCATACAGCGAAGTAAAACCCTGCGATTCGTACGAGCGCGCCATCTGCAGAAGCTTGCCGAGATTCGCCTTCGCCTGCCCCCCCCGCACCGTCCCGGCCAGCGCCGCGGTGAACCCGGTGCGCCTGATGATCCGCGCAATAAGCTCCGCAGCCGGGAGCCGTGCACCGAGCACCAGGTCTCCCCCGATCACCTCCGCCGCGCGCGCGAGGGACGGGACCCCCCGGGAAGCAGGGCCGGCAAGAGCATCCCAGAGGGTTTTTCCGCTGCGCGAGCGTGCCAGATCGAAAAGCGCGGCGTCTGAGACATTGAAGAAGGGGGCGCGAAGTATGCCTGCCAGCGCAACATCATCCGACCTGTTCAGGAGGAAACGGAGGTAGTTGTAGATGTCGTACACGTCCTGGGTCTGGAAGTACCCCACGCCCCCGCTGACAACGTACGGGACGCCGTTGCGAATGAATGCCTGCTCGAATTCCTCAAGCCCGCTCCTGCTCCTGAGGAGGAGCGCAATGTCCCGGAATGCCAGCGGACGGGGGTGTTCTTCACGCGTGTACACGACCGAACCGCCGCCGGTGAGATCCAGTATGCGCCTGGCGACGAGTTCTTCCTGCGAGGATCCCCCCTCCCCCGGTGAGGGGGGGAGGAGGACCTCGACATTCCCGGGGTCGTCATTGATACGGGCACGCACGAGCGGATCGTATGGTATCCCTTCCACCTCGCCCATGAGCCCGCCGAACAGAAGATTCACGAACGCAACGATATCGCGGAGCGGACGGAAGCTCTCCCCCAGGCTGATGAGTGAGGCGTCTCCGCCCGCCTTCGCAACTGCGTGGCGCGATCGCTCGAACACTTCGACGTCGGCATCCCGGAAGCGGTAAATCGACTGCTTAGGATCCCCGACGATGATCAGATTGCCGGACGAGAGGTTCTCCAGGAGCGGGAGGAGTATCCCGAGCTGGAGCGTGTTTGTATCCTGGTATTCGTCAACCATCACGAACCGGAACCGTCCGGCCAGATCTGCGCGGACGGTACCGTTGGCCAGGAGGCGGCGCATTTTCAGCTGAAGGTCGTCGAAATCGAGGCGCGCTTCCTCCTCTTTGGCCCGGGAGTATCTCCCGAGCACCGCCAGCGCCAGAGAGAGGAGTATGCGTGTATCTGCAAGCAGAGCCCTGTGGAGAGATGTGAGTGAGCCCGTCAGGACCGAGTGGATGAGCGGATCGAGGAGCCTTCGTCTCTCCGCAATTCTCTCCGCATTCCTGACGAGACGTCCCCCCTCTTCCGATTCCCCGAGGAACCTCTTCTGAATCCCCCCCGACTTTGTGAACATCATCGCCGCGAGAGAGACGAATGCACCTGCGCGAAGCGCCAGATCACCGCCGGTGCGCATACGCGCCAACGCTTCGAGGGCTTCCCCGCGGCGCTTTGAATTCGACGCAACGACGATTTCTTCCAGATCCCGGAGGAGCCGGGGGGAGTTCAGGTCTCCTTCGATCGACTCCCGGATGGCTCTCTCCCATGATGCCAGTATCGTCTCATCGGACTGCGCGTAAACACCCCCCCCTGCTGTGAACATCTCCAGGAGATCGGGCTTCGCCACGAGCCTTCCGAGCAGATGGAGCACCCGGCGCCTCCCGAGCGAACGGAGGAGATCCATGAGCCTGCCTCCGGGGATCTCGGGATTCCCGTCCCGGAGGACTTCCCCCAGGATCCCCGTCATGCACTCGCGCAGCATTGACTCGCCGTCCACCTTCTCGATCATCCCGAACGCCGCATCGACGCCGGCTTCCACAGGGTATTCCCGGAGGACGCGCGCGCAGAAAGCGTGGATCGTGCCGATGAACGCCGCAGGGAGTGCGTCGCGGATCGATTCGAGGCGCGCGGCTTCTCCCCGGTCCCCCGCCGCCAGGAGCGCTCCCGAAACCCGGTCGGCGATCTTCCGCCTCAGCGCACTGGCAGCCTTCTCCGTATAGGTCAGCGCCACAACCTCGCCAACAGGGATCCCCCGCATCAGAAGTCGCACGTACCTCTCCACGAGGACCTGCGTCTTGCCCGACCCCGCATTGGCGGTCACAGCGAGGTGCCTGTCGAGCTGGAGGGCACGTTCCTGATGGGGCGTGAATCTCATGGGGGATGCGGCGGTTCAGATCGGGAGCGAAAGACGGACCGGCTCGTTTTCAAATTGCAGGGGGTCGCCGTGCGACTATTGTACTGTCGTCCCTGTGAGACGCAGGAGAGCATCTTCGTATTTTTGCGCGGTCGTGCGTATGATCTCATCGGGAAGACGCGGCCCCGGGGGCTTNNCCGGGGGCATAGAGATCCATGGGCCAGAACCGGGACGAATCCGGGGTCAATGCCTCGTCGATCCAGATGATGCCTCCCCGCTCATCGACACCGAATTCGAACTTCGTGTCGGCGATGATGATTCCCCTGGACGCCGCAAAATCCGCACCGGTTCTGTAGAGCGAGAGTGTGAGTTCCCTGAGCCGGACGGCGGTCTCCTCTCCCACGAGTCCGATGACATCTCCAAAGGAGATGTTCTCGTCGTGCGTTCCGATCTCAGCCTTGGTCGTGGGGGTGAAGACGGGCGCGGGAAGCCTGTCGGATTCTCTGAGACCTGCGGGGAGCTTGATTCCGCAGATCTCTCCGGAACGCTTGTACTCGGTCCACCCGCTCCCGGAGAGGTACCCGCGGGCAATGCATTCTACGGGAAGCGGACGCGTTTTGCGGACGACCATGCTCCTCCCCGCAAACACGCCCGGATGGGACCGGAACGGTTCCGGGAATTCATTGATGTCGGTGCTGATCAGGTGATTGTCGGCCACGCCGGCGAGTTTCCGGAACCAGAATGCGGAGATCTGCGTCAGCACCTTCCCCTTGTTGGGTATGCCGTCCTGGAGGATGACGTCAAAAGCGGAAAGACGGTCCGTCGCAACGATCAGAAGGTCCTCTCCCAGGTCGTACATGTCGCGGACCTTCCCCTGTTTCACGGGGGAGAGACCGGAGAGCGCGGCGCTCGAATTGACTGTTGGTTTCATTACATAAATAACAAAATTCCCCGCGGGAAAACAAGAAAAATCCCGCGTCAACAACCCGCGGGATGAATGGAACATGCCTCAGGAGCCGGATACCAACGAGCCCCGTCCGATTGTGAGGAGAATCAAACCTCACCGGGACCCACAGAGTGCGCTTCGCTGCCCAATGGCACCCTGTTGGCCGGATTGCTTCGCTGCGCTCGCAATGACACCCCAGGCGCAGAACCGGGGAGCGGGGAAGGTCCCGGAAGCGATCACCGGTCGAAGGCGACCCCGAGGATGTCCTCAATCGATCCCCGGACGAGGGCTTTCTGCGGCGGCACCGCCGAGCCGGCCCGCCCGATCCCCCCGAATCTCAGGCCTTTCCATTCCGACTCGATCTTGGATTTGACAAGATCCTGTACGACCTTCTGAACATCTTTCGCCTGCGCACTCCCCTTCTTCACCGAGTCGACGAAAACATCGACTTCGATTCGGCCGCTCGTGACCCGCCTGGGCACTATCATGTAGCTCAGAGATTGGGCCCTTCGCCACCGATAGGAGGAGTCGGTTGCACTGAATGTCGACGGGACGCTGCGGAAGCTCCGGTCATCGGACGTCGGAACGAGCGTGACTGTGACACGATCGAATTTCTGGCCCCCGCGTGAGGATAGCATGACCATTGTTCTCCTTGAAGTTTCGGCGGCGGAAGATTGGCCGATTTGGCGCCGCCTGTGGTGGGGAAGGAACGGACCGACATGAACGGAAATTATATCAATATTAATAAAGATCCGGATTCTGATGTGTGTCCCACCTCACGTGCGCCGTCACACGACCGCACCCCCTTCTCTTTAACACGTTCATCTTCAACGACTTATTGTCAGTCAAGGAACCGGACGCCAAGAGAGAGGGCCTCAGCCAGGAGAAGGAGATACCGGTCTCTCGGGATGTCGACGGCGCCAAACTGACGCATGTGCTCATTCATGATCTGCGTATCGAGCAAGCGGTACCCTCTGGCGTTCAACCTCCCGACGAGTGAGACGAGCGCAAATTTGGATCCGTTCGGGATCCGGCTGAACATCGATTCTCCGAAGAAGGCCCCCCCGAGTGCCACGCCGTACAACCCCCCGACCAGTTTCCCCTCCAGCCAGGTCTCCACGGAGTGTGCGACTCCCATGCTATGGAGCTCCGTGTAGACGCGTATGATGTCGCCGGAAATCCATGTCCCGCCGGGGAACCTCCCTTCCGCGCACTCCCGGATGACCTGATCGAACGTCCGGTCCACGGTGATCGTACACGCCGAACGCTTCATCTCCCTGCGGAGACTCCTCGGGACATTGAATCCCTCGAGCGGAATGATCGCCCTCGGGTCGGGAGAGTACCATGAGATCGGGCCCGAGCGGGATTCGGCCATGGGGAAGAATCCGCTGCGGTAGGCAGAGACGACGACAGCGGCATTGAAGTGCTCCTCTGCAGACGTTCGGGGCGGGTTTGCCCGGGGCGGATTCGTTCGGGGCATGGAACTCCGTGAGAAGGAATTCAGGTACCGGCGAGGACGACGATCTTCCCGGAAGACCGGCGGGTCTGCAGGAAGCCATGCGCCTCGACGGTCTTTTCGAACGGAAAGACAACAGCAGCTCTCATGCACCATCCTCCACCGGTCCGATGTATTGTTCGTACAGGCGGATGAGCTTTTTCTGCGACATGGTATCCAGGTCCTCGTCGTCCGTGTCGCGTTTCACGAACATCTCGAATTCCTCCTGCTCGTACCTCTTCATCTTTCTCGCATAGTCCCGCAATTCGACGATGAGGGCATGTTGCTCGGCGTGAGTCATAGTTCCTCCGGCGATTCCGGTGTGACGTGTTTCAGCGACTGGATCCGGCATACCGTGCGGAAGCCGCAATGCCCGCACAGTTTTCGAACCATGTCCGGACGCGTAAGCGGGAATCGACCCCCGGTGATCCCGTCGAGTATGCTCCCGATGAAGCGCCCCGTCTCTCCGATGACTTCGCGGATCTCCGTCTCGTCCCGGACGACCTGTCTGGACCGGGATCCGGCGGGGAACGCCCTGCCGCGGAAGTCATCCGCCGCCAGAGCAGGTTTCAGCTCGACCTCATCGCGGAGCCGGTAATAGAATCCTCCCGCCGGCGCGAGATCGGGGCGCCCCGCACCTCTCAGGAGCTCATAGCTTGCGAAGATGTATGCCGGAAGCTGCAGGCTCAACCCCTCCCGGATTTCACCGAGACCGGGGACATCCCGTCCGGTTTTGTAGTCGATCACCGCGAAGAACCCGTCCCCGGTGTCGACCCTGTCGATCCTCCCGCGCAGACGCGCTCCCCCGAGAGAGACCGGCTCCGGCCGTGAAAGAATCGTGTCGAAGGTCCCGGGAGTTCCCGGCGTTCCGCCAAAACTGACCTCGAAGTATCCCGGCTCCATCGCGTCATCCCGTCCCCTCTCGTTTTCCAGGAATCGCCGGAGGAGCCCCTCTCCTGAATCCCCTTTCCCCAGAATCAGCTCCCTCTCAATATTCCAGAACACATCCGGGATGTCGAGAGATTCCATTTTCACAGTCGTTATCGCTACCAGTTCCCTCACTGCCTGCTCAAAATCCGCGGGCGAAGCCCCTTTCAGAGGAGGCGCGTTCCTTTCCCGTCGGGCCGAGAAGAACTCGTACAGCGATTCGTGGAGCAGGGCCCCCTTTTCCACCGGCGTCATCCCCTCCTCGAACTCCTCCCGTTCAAGCAGCCGGAGTACGAAACGGGAGAAAAAACGGAACGGGCATCCGGCATATGTCTCAAGCTG